>JAKVCS010000007.1 GCA_022448365.1 Saccharospirillaceae bacterium
AAAGAGCAAAATCAGCGTGTCTCCACAACACCTCAGTAAGTACCCACACGAATTACTTAATGCTAATTTTTTAAAGAACGTCGCTTTGTTTCTCTCAAAGCGGGCTGCGTATTTTAATGTTCTAGCGCAGCGTGTCAAGCGTTTATTTTTAAAAGATTTTTCAGATCTTTTCGCCTGACGACAACCCAGAAGAGCTGCCTCAAATCAAGGTGGCGAACTCTACGCACTTGACTCAACGAGTCAACCCTTAACTTGCTTATTTCGCTCGATTAAGAACCCTAAATGAATTACTTAACCTGTTGAAATAAAAGAGCTTTTAGCTCTTTCCGAACCACCTCAGTGGTCAGGAGCGGCGCATTTTACAGACTGAGAAAAAACCGTCAACACCTTTTTGTAAGTTTTTTACAGAAATATGAATTAAGGGTTTTCAGCCGTTGTATCCACCCGGTCTGACGACCACTTTTGCCAAGGCAATCTTAGAGCCATCGCCAGCAACACCACTACAGTGTAGAGCACCGGTTCAAACCAGCTAGAACGAATCTGTAACAAATAGTGAACGGCAGCGAGTAAGCCAATCACGTATACGAGTTTATGCAATGTTTTCCAGAGACGTTTAAGACGGCGCTGCCAGTTTCTGGTAGAGGTAATCGTCAACGGCACCAACAATAGCCAGGCTAAAGCCCCCACCAGAAGATAAGGGCGATCAACAATCTCTGTACCGAGTTCCTGCCATTGCCATTCCAACAAAAAAGCAAAGTACGACAGCAAATGAAGTGTTGTATAGAAGAAAGCAAACAACCCGATCATGCGTCGATGCACCAATATCCATTTCTGCTTGAGCAGATCTTTAACAGGCGTCACGGCGAGAACGATCAACAAGAAGTTAAATGCCCAGGTTCCAGTGAACCAGACAATCGCTTTACCAGGCTCAGGCCCAAGAATATCCCATTCCCCAAGTTGCAAGCGCACAATCGCCTGCGTGAGATAGAAGAAAGGCACCAACGCCAGCAAGAAAAGGGTTATGCGTCGTAAAGTAACAAGCATCTGAAAGTACACCCTGCGTTTAATAAAGCTTACGCAGGTTCATCCCGGAATACATGGCCGCCACTTCGTCTTCGTAACCGTTAAACATCAGAGTCTTAATACGATTCGGTTTAAACAAACCTGAAGGAAGGCGACGTTCGCTTGCCTGAGACCAACGCGGGTGATCGACTTGCGGATTTACATTGGCGAAGAAGCCATATTCACTTGGAGCGAGTTCAGCCCAGGTTGTCATGGGCATCTTCTCTACAAAGCGGATTTTGACAATCGACTTGATACTCTTAAAGCCATACTTCCATGGCACCACCAGACGAAACGGTGCGCCATTTTGGTTGGGCAACACCTCTCCGTATAAACCCACGGCCATAATGGTCAAAGGGTTCATCGCTTCATCCATACGCAGTCCTTCGACGTACGGCCAATCAATCGTTGAAAAGACTGAACGCTGCCCCGGCATTTGTTTCGGATCATTCAAAGTGGTGAACTCGACGAACTTGGCTGAGGATAACGGCTTGAAACGTTTTAGCAGAGCCGACAACTCAAACCCAATCCAGGGGATGACCATCGACCAGGCCTCGACACATCGAAGGCGATAAATACGTTCTTCCAGATCCACCTGACTCAGGATATCTTCAAGAGTGAACTGACCTTTCACTTCACATTCACCCTCGATCTCTACCATCCATGGATCGGTTCTTAACTTGGATGCGTAACGATAAGGATCATCCTTACCTGTTCCGAATTCGTAGAAATTATTGTATTGGGTAACATTTGCATAAGGCGTCAGGTTTTCGCCCTTACCCCAGCCCGTTTCTTTGGCCGCGGCAACCTGCTTCGCCAGCCAAACCGGTCTTTGCTTGCGGGTTGATTCACGAGTCTGAATTGCATTAGCAGGTAGCGCAGCAGCTGCGACGGATAGAGCAGCGGTTTGACCAAGAAACTGACGACGGTTGAGATAACTACTGCGGGAGGTAATCTCGGACGGTGCAACATCCGACTTTTTTCTGCGATTGATAATCATGCTGAAATTCCTGCCTAACTCTGACCCATCACTCGGAATCACTCCGGAAGAGACGGGTTAATTGCGTATTGTCGTTAACAGAGTTAGACAGATGGTTTCTGAAAAATTCAGTTCGCCTGCTTTTTATTTTTCAGACGAGTCCAGCCCTCATAAGCAGGTCCGGATAAGGCATAACCCATAAAGACGCCCAACAGCACTTTGGCCGGATCAATCGAAACAACGACAAACACCATAACGACGGCCAGTAAAGCAACGAAAGGAACCTTACCCTTCAGGTCCAGACCCTTAAAGCTGTGATAACGGAAGTTACTGACCATCAATAAGCCTGCACCCGGAACGATCACTGCCATTAACCAGGCAATATCGGCACCCACCGTACCGGTCTCACTGAAGGCCCAGACCGTACCAGCAACGATTGCAGCGGCAGCAGGACTGGCCAATCCGGTAAAGAAATTCTTATCAGACACCGACAACTGTGTATTGAAACGAGCTAACCGCAGTGCCGCACCCGCAACATAGATGAAGGCAGCCACCCAACCAATCTTACCCAAACTCTGCATTGACCAGCTGAAGGCCACCAGCGCCGGGGCTACACCAAACGACACCATGTCCGCCAAACTGTCGTACTCAGCGCCAAAATCACTCTGAGTATTCGTCAGTCGGGCAACCCGCCCGTCCAGGCCATCAAGAATCATGGCGATAAAAATTGCGATCGCAGCGTTTTCGAAGTGGCCATTCATACTGGCAACAACGGCATAAAAGCCTGAAAACAGCGCACCGGTGGTGAACAGGTTGGGTAATAAATAAATGCCTTTACGACCTGGCCATTTTGCTGGCTTATCTGCGCCCTGAGGCTGGCTGTCTTGCGCGTTATCAGTCAAAGGAACAACCTTATTGTCTTCTTGGTTCATTCTTAACTCATCAGAAATACATTTTTACCGCTTCATTATGGAGTATTACAGGGCTGCTGTCTTCCATAACGCCTGCAACAATGTCTCCTGCATTCGCTGCGTTTTGGCACTCAATCCTACAGCAAAGGGTTCAAGCTCGGGCTGCACCGCTAATACCCGAACCCTCGCTGCCATTGGGCTGTTCTTCAATACCAGCTCTGGCACGACGCCGACCCCTGCTCCTAACGCGACCATACTGACAATGGCTTCATGACCGGAAACCTGGGCATAGATATTTGGCTGAATACCACGGGCCGCAAACCAATGATTAACTCGTGTGCGCGCCAGGCCGGTTTCAGATAACACCATAGGTACGGCAGACCAGTCGATTTCTGCCTGATTAAGTTGAGAGATGGTTGTGCTGTTTTTGGGCGCAATAAACAGTAACGGCGAGGGCATAATGGTCTTGAAAGTCAGCTCCTCACTGAGTTGTTCTGGTCGAGCAGCGACCACAATATCAGCCTCACCATTCTCTACTTTAAGAATCGATTCAGCAGCATCTCCGGTGTGAATATGCAGGTCAACCAATGGGTAACGCTCCCGAAAACGCGCCAGTAAATCGGCCAGAAAGCTATAGCTGGCGGTCACCGAACAAAATAAGGTGAGTGATCCCTGCAAATCACTCACCTCCCCTGAGACGGAACTCTTCAGTTGCTGCCAATCAGACAAAGTGCTTTCAGCGTGGCGCTTAAATAGCTCTCCGGCATTGGTCAGTGACAAGGGTGAGGTTTCGCGCACCAACAAGGTGGCACCCACTTCTTCTTCCATACGAGCCAAACGTCGGCTCAGGGTTGATGGGCTCATATGCAGTGCTTCGCTGGCCTTACCTAGATGAAGGTGTGAGCACAGGCTAAGAAATGATTGCAGGTCTTTATAGTCCACGACTTCCTCACGACCAATGCTGATTACATCGGATAAAACGGCCAGTGGCTTTGGCTCCAGAAATGCAGCGCCCGAGCCTAAAGGGATGTAATTACGGCGTTCGCTGACGTTTTAGGCGTTGAAATCAGCGAGGTACCAAAGCTCTGAAAAACAATATTGAAGTGCCAATCAGGTTTCATTGCAAAATATGCAACACCGTCTCGCAAATATAGCATTTTACGCAACACCCTTCTTCTTCTATTATTCGCACCGATTCGATTTTGTTCACCGGAAAGCGTCCGGTGGATTCACTCTACTAATTGGAGAACCTGTCATGGGTGAGAACTATTTCAACACGCTGAACCTGCGTGAACAGCTGGACCAGTTGGGCCGTTGTCGTTTTATGGACCGTGAAGAATTCACTAACGGTTGTGAAGTTCTGAAAGGCAAAAAAATTGTGATCGTTGGTTGTGGTGCTCAGGGCCTGAACCAGGGTATGAACATGCGTGATTCTGGCTTGGACGTTTCTTACGCTCTGCGCCAAGCGGCAATCGATGAAAAGCGTCAGTCTTTCCTGAACGCTTCTGAAAACGGTTTCACTGTTGGAACTTACGAAGAGCTGATCCCAACGGCTGACCTGGTTTGTAACCTGACGCCAGACAAGCAGCACACAAGCGTTGTAGAAGCCGTTATGCCACTGATGAAGCAAGGTGCAACTCTGGGTTATTCCCACGGTTTCAACATTGTTGAAGAAGGCATGCAGATCCGTGAAGACTTAACTGTCATCATGGTTGCTCCTAAGTGCCCGGGTTCTGAAGTACGTGAAGAATACAAGCGCGGCTTCGGTGTACCGACTCTGATGGCTGTTCACCCAGAGAACGATCCTGAAGGTAAAGGTCACGATCAAGCGAAAGCATGGGCTTCGGCTACTGGCGGCGACCGCGCTGGCGTTCTCGAATCCTCTTTCGTTGCTGAAGTTAAGTCTGACCTGATGGGTGAACAGACTATCCTGTGTGGCATGCTGCAAACCGGCGCCATCCTGGGCTTCGAAAAAATGGTTGAAGACGGTATCGACGAAGGCTACGCAGCCAAACTGATCCAATACGGTTGGGAAACTGTTACTGAAGCACTGAAGTACGGCGGCATCACTAACATGATGGATCGTCTGTCTAACCCAGCTAAGCTGGTTGCTTTCGACATGGCGGAAGAGCTGAAAGAGCTGATGCGCCCTCTGTTCCGTAAGCACCAGGACGACATCATGACGGGGCACTTCTCCAAAACCATGATGGAAGACTGGGCTGCGGGCGATGCTAACCTGCTGAAATGGCGCGAAGAAACGGCAGAAACCGGCTTCGAAAAAGCTCCGGCTTCTGACGTTGAAATCGACGAGCAAGAATACTTCGATCACGGCGTAATGCTGGTTGCTATGGTGAAAGCGGGCGTTGAGCTGGCATTCGAAACCATGGTTGAGTCTGGCATCGTTGAAGAGTCTGCTTACTACGAGTCTCTGCACGAAACCCCACTGATCGCTAACACCATCGCTCGTAAGAAACTGTACGAGATGAACGTTGTGATCTCTGACACTGCAGAATACGGCTGCTACCTGTTCGCTCACGCGGCAGTGCCTCTCCTGCGCGAGAAGTTCATGCCACACATCAGCACTGATGTGATCGGTAAAGGCCTGAACCTGAAGTCCAACTCTGTGGATAACGCGCGACTGATCGAAGTGAACGATCTGGTTCGTAACCACCCGGTTGAGTGGGTCGGTCAGGAGCTGCGTGGCTACATGACTGATATGAAGCGTATTGTAGAAGCTTCTAAGTAAGCGATCTGCAGCATTCGCCGAAAACCGCTCATCGCGTTTTCGGCGAATCGCGCACCTCTGAACATAAAAAATCCCCGACAGATCTGATCTGCCGGGGATTTTTTATGCTTGCTCACTTTGCAAAGTGATCTAGAAGCAACCTCTGCCCTATTTCAGACACAAAAAAACCGCGACACCAAAACGATACCGCGGCAAAGAATGATCAGGACCTCGCCAAACAAACATCCTGATCACTGACTTTAAAGAGTGGAGTTAATCGTCTTCTCAGTGGTTGTGATCGTCTCCACCGTGGTTGTGATCATCGCCGCCGTGGTTGTGGTCATCACCGCCGTGATGGTGCTTATGCTCACCAACAGCACCAACCCAAGCCAGTTTTGAAGGCTCGAAGCTCAAAGCGATACGCTCTTTCACTTCTTTTTCAGCCAGATCCACCACAACAATCTGCTTGGCAACCGAGTCAACAACAAACACTTCATCACTGTCCGGACTTACTGCCATTTCTACGTGATCGTGACCTTCAAATGCAGGAATGGTTTCCAGAACTTTAATCTTGGCCGTACGCTCAAACGTATGTTCTTCTTCACTTTCTGCAGACGCTGCGGTTACACCAGCCGATTCACCATCAGATTCGCCTTCACCTCCGTGATTGTGCTCTTCATGAACAGACAGCACGTGCAGTGTTCCGGTGTCATCCAGTACCAGCATGGCTTCACCTTCATCATCCATAATCGCGGCGTGTTTTGTCGCGCCTTCGCCTTCACTCCAATCCACCAGCTCAATTTCAGCGTCTTCCAGATGAATGGCGTACAATGCGTTTGAGGCCCAACCAGCGACAACATGGGCATCAGAATGACCGGTAAAGCTGCCGATACGACCAGTCATTTCTGCTGGATTGGCAATGGTTGATGCAGTGAAGTTTTCACCCTCTTGCTTAACCACCAAAACGCTATCTGAACAGCCAAATACGCTGGCTTCTTCGGTCGAGAAGCTACCATGCAACTTGTCGCAATTTGCATTGGTCAGTTCTTCTTTTTCAAATTCGCCATCGTGGTAATGATACAGTTCGACCGCGGAAGGCAACTGGTCGTCAGCACTCGCTTCCGGCGCACGGTAGGTGGTCAGAAGGAATTCGTCACGAGGCTCAGCGGTGCCATGCATGTTGTTGTTTAACTGCAGTTCGCGTTCTTCGTCATCGGTAATGGCTTCGTCGTCCAGCGTGATAACTTTAGAAGATGTACCTTGCACACCGTCGAAGAAAAATGCCGCGTATTCCTCGTTATGGCGGAAATGCGCTGGTTTGGTACCCGTCAGTGTCTTGCTGATTAATTGTGGATCATTTTCACTCAAATCGAAGTGATCATCGTGAGGAACCAGATACAAACCGCCGTCAATAATCTGCACCTGACCGTCCTGGCTCACCAGACCATAACGATATTGAGGGGAAGCATTTAACGCTTCAGCGGCAGAGTTCAGAGTAATGGTTTCCAGTACACTGCCACCTTTTGGATTAATCACCGACACCGTTGGATTTTCTGTACTGGCATTAGAAACCAACAGACGACCCGAGGTTTCGACACCTTCACGTGTCTGAGCAGGTTCATTATCACTGCTGTCCTTACAGCCGGTTAACGCCGCAGTCAGCACCAGAGCTGATAAAACGGATTTTTTAAATTGCATAACTTTCTCCAACGGGTGAGTTAAAACTGTATCGATGTCGATAAACTGATGTTGCGTCCCGGTAGTGGCGCAAATTGTTTCAGATAAGAAACATGATTACGTCCCGGTGCATCAAATAAATTGGTTAACTGCAGACCCAGCTGCCACTCATAACTGGTGGCCAGCATGACACTGTAGTTAACCCGTGCATTAACATGCTGATAAGCAGCTGCTGCAGATTCTTCTGCTGCCGTTTTGTTCTGTGCCAAGGACCAGCGATTTTCAATTTCTGCCTGCCATTGGTTGTGGTGCCAGCCAAACTGCAACAATGCCGTCGCCGGCGGTGTGCGTGGTAGATTCTTATTCGAGGTACCCGCTGCGGCTTTGGTTAGCTGCGCAGACACATAGTCAGCCTGCACCAGTACGTGCCATTGCTCGGTCAGTGCATATTCAGAGGTCACCTCACCGCCGTAGAACTCAGCATCAGCCTGCTCATAGCGATAAACCGCATTACCGTGGTAAGGATCTTTAACCGATTTCAGATCGTTATAAATGTAGTCGTCGAACTGATAGCGATAAGCCGAAACACGAGTGAATAACTGCTCGCTGGCATAAGTCCAGTTGATATCAAAGGTGTAAGCGGTCTCTTCCTTCAACTCCGGATTATCAAGCTGGTAGGAGAAAGTCGCATGATGATCACCGTTCCAGAACATCTCCTGAGCATCCGGCGCACGTTGAGCACGCGCCACACTGATCGCCCATCGCTGTTGCGGTGAGATGTTCCAGGTCGATGCAAACGATAAGGTCAGCGGCGCGAAATATTTGTCGTCATAGTAACTTTCATCCTGACGGCTGGATGCTGCAATGGTTTTGGGGTCAGACGTGATGGTACGGAAATCAATACGTGCACCCAGCTCAAAATTACCGTTACCGAATGATTCGTTTTGCCAGTCGCGCTTTTCAACCAGGAAGTAACCGATATCCGTCGTTTCTGTTTCTGGCATTGGTGTATTGTGAACAAACTCAAAACCCCCACGCTCAGTAAAAGCACCACCTTTATAGCCATTCCAGCTCTGGCTGCTGTAGTCCGGAATTTTTGAGCAGCCCGAATGGTCATGACACAGCTGCATTACCTGCTGACTCAGATGCAGTCCGAGGTGTCCTTGCCAACCAAACAGCGTGTCGTGACGCAGACGGCTGTTGTACTCCCAGGTTTCCTGATCAAACAAACCCTCTACCGTTGGTTCAGTCAGCTCATCGTGCTCGTAATCATTAAATGAAACTTCGTTGTCCCAACTGATGATGCCGGAGAATGGGTTCAACCAGGATGATTTGAGATCGTAACGAATCTGCTCCGGGCGAACACGAGTCTGTTCATCATTTTCATTGGGTACGCCGTAATCGTATTCGCTTTGGGAAACACTGAACCCAATGAAGCCTTTCTCGGCAGCAGTATGGCTGACACCCAGACTGAATCCTTTACCCGAAGTGTCGCTGTTATTTACTGTTTCCGAGTCAGCCGCCTGATAATCATCGGTCGATTTATCGAAGCCACTGACGTGCCAGGCAAACTCGCCGTTGCCACCATTTAATTCCGCACTAAGCTGGCGAGTTGAGGCATTGCTATCGAATTTAGCACTTACCTGCCCCTCGGTTTCAGTAACCGGCTTGCGGGCAATCTTGTTGTCGATCACATTAACCACGCCACCAATAGCACCGCCGCCAAACAGCAAGGTCGCTGGTCCTTGAATGACTTCAACCTGACTGGCATTGGCAACCTCTGCCATCGGAGCGTGATCCGAACTCATGGCCGATAAATCAGCGCTGTCGTGTCCGTTGATCATCATTTTTACCCGACTGCCACTCATACCGCGCAATACCGGACGACCCACACCCGGACCAAACGAGGCATTGCTGATGCCAGGCTGTTGCTCCAGCAAAGTCCCCAAAGTGTCACCCGGATTTTTCGCCAGTGCCTGCTGATCCAGCACCAATACAGGTTGCGCAACGTCAGCCAGGGAGGAGTCATCACCTGAACTGACAACCACAGTATCAAGTTCAACAGCAGAGGCTTGTGAAGCCGTGCCTGCCGCAACAGCGCCAGCAAGCAAAATACGATATAACATAACAATAAGACCATAAAAATAATCCGGGCAAAGGTCCCGGATGTCGCAGCGTGCAAGTTATATTATAACAGTGCACTCATTGACAAGTTATTACGCACAAAAAACGAACAAAACTCCGTCACAATAAGGGCCGTATTCAACGTTCCTGCCAGATCGGGAACGGATCATCCAGAGTTTTCCAGAACTCTGCACCCTGCATAAGTTCGCTTTCACTTAATAAACATTCATCCAGCCTTTCACGTGTCGCTACCGGATCAAGGTTCTGACCGATAAACACCAATTCCTGGCGCATATCTCCGAACGGCTCAACCCACTTTTCTTTTATAAATTCGAGGTATTCCTCATCTTCTGGCCAACGCTCCTGAGGCACCGCTTTCCAGAAAATACCACCAAAACCATGATGGGCAATGCCACCCGCCTGACTCCACTGCCCGGCAAATTGCGGCCGTGTTGCTAACCAAAAATATCCTTTAGAACGAATCAACTTGCCATCCGGCCAATCCTGATGCAAAAAGTCGAAGAACTTCTTAGGGTGAAACGGTTTACGTGCTTCATAGCTGAAACTGCTGATGCCGTATTCCTCAGTTTCAGGAACATGTTCTCCGCGCATTTCTTTCAGCCAGCCCGGCGCCTGCTGCGCCTTATCAAAGCTGAAAGAATGCGTTGCCAGAATTTTACCCGTATCGATACGGCCAAACTCAGCCGTTATCTGCTCGGCGTCAGGATTTAGACTGGCAAGAATACTCTTCAGCTCGGCCAGCTCAGTCTCGCTGACCCGGTCGGCTTTATTGACAATAATTTTGTCGCAGAACTCGATCTGATCAACCAACAGATCAGCAACACTGCGTTGATCATCATCACCAAGCGACTCCCCCGTTTCCTGCAGCATCTTGGCTTCGCGGAAATCGTTCAGGAAATTAAACGCATCCACCACGGTTACCAGGGTATCAAGCCGGGCAATATCAGCCAGACTGGTGCCGTCCTCATCGGCAAAAGTGAAGGTTTCTGCTACTGGTAAAGGTTCAGAGATACCGGTTGATTCGATTACCAGATAATCAAAGCGCTCATCCTTCGCCAGACGGCTGACCTCCAGCAACAAATCTTCCCGGAGCGTGCAGCAGATACAGCCATTACTCATTTCCACCAGTTTTTCTTCGGTACGGTTAAACGATATCTCGTTTTTTACCTGAGCCGCATCGATATTGATTTCACTCATATCATTCACGATGACCGCCACTTTGAGTGCGTCTCGATTATGCAGAATGTGGTTTAACAACGTCGTTTTTCCAGCGCCGAGAAAACCTGACAACAAGGTCACCGGCAAGCGTTTATCAACAGTGTTCATCATCGTTCTCTTCAAGCTTATCTTATGGTAAATGTTATATTATAACATTTACCATCTCGATCCAATCGCACAAAAAAGCCCCGAATGACTCTGCCATTCAATGGCATAGTCATTCGGGGCCGGTTGTTACTGCTTTAGAGAAACGTCAGAGCGATCAGTTACAACCGCTGTGCGGTGTGCTCAAAACCACATCCGATATGTGTTGTTCGTAGCCCTCAGATGTGAGTGGCTGAGTGCCGTTGATACCGGCGTTTTCACCGATGATATAAGTCTCTGATAATGGAATACCAGCATTGTTAAAGGCTTCAGCATCCGTGTCGGCATTACCGTAAGCACGGAAGAACTCAAGGCCCGCAGCCTTCATCTCATTCATAACATCGGTTTTGTATTGCGCGGTTTCGAAAAGGCCCTGCTCATTTGCTAATGTCGTACGCAATGTGAAATCTGGCAAATTGAGGGTTTCACGCAGCCAGCGACGGCTTCCTTTGGCATACCAGTAGCTGCGGGCAGTAATAAATACCGGGTGATAACCGCGATCGAGGTATTCCTGCACTAACTGGCCCGCTGCCGGGCGGGCTTCGGCCGCTTCAATTCCGGTGTAATCGAGAATCTGTTCCAGATCACTTTTGGTCAGTGTCTCATCGATATCAAATACCACCGCTTTTTTACCGGGTTCAATCGCGGTGATGTAAGCATCGGCGTATGTCAGGTCACCCATCACAACCATGCGCAGTACATACTGGCCTTCCTGCTGACCGTCTACCGGTACAAAGATCTTACCATCGCTGTTGGTGGTGAATTCACCCAGGTAATCCCAACCGTCTTTACCCGTGCCACTGAGGTAAGCTCGAACTTTTTCATCTTCCAGGTCTTTGTGCAAAATCGTACCGTAGTCAAACTTACCGGTTACTGTGACGGCTTCACCCGCCTTGGTCACCCGATCATGACCCATATGATACGGAGTGCTGCGCGCCGTGATTCGGCTGCGAAAATGATCAAAACTCTGTTTTGCCGGAAACTGGAATGCGGCCGGATTCTGGCCTGCATCGAAATCGGTACAATTAACCACACCATCCAGAACGATATCGATATCGTCGCCGGAAATATCATCAACAGCTTTCGGATCGGACATAGCCAAGCTGCTGCTTGCGGCCACTGTCAGGGCGACAGCCATAGTAGTTTTGGTGAGAGATGGAACACGCATATAAAACCTCAGATTGTTATTGTCGAACGGTTGGTCTGGCGCTTAATTCGGGGAAAACTATTATCGTTATTGTTGTGACAGCTGTATGACTGCTCCCCGATTCGGCCGATATTCTGGCAATAAAAAGAATGATCAGATAGGAACGATCGCGCCAAAACGACGTAAACCTATCCTGCTGAATCGCAGCCAATTGTTGATAAATCTATGTGGCAAAGTACACAACGCCCACTAAAGTTGCGCGAAACCCTTGCAGAAACTTTATCTACAACAGATTCCACTGTATTTCCCAAGAATAACCACAGACTTTTCCACAGAACGTTTGATGTCCGGGAAGAAATCATCAAACACTTTTTAAGCGCCTCAACGCATTGATTTTATTTGACTAATTGCTTGCAAGCCCAGGTAGGGTGTGCTCTTCAGAGAAATATGACAGATAGGTTAAAATTTCATCGATTTAACAAAGGAGGCCAAGTGATGCGGGCTGGCGACAAATACCCCAAACTTATCCAAAATCTTATCCACAGAAAGCGTGGAAAACTATGGGTTGCAATAGGTGCCCCATGGTCGGTTAACAACTCCGCCGCGTGGCCGTAAGACCTCGGTTACTTAACAAGGCCTGATCGGCACTTTGATGCCGCATGGAACCAGCACTAACGAACACCGACGTTAGCTGCCAGTACACCTTCCAGCCCATAGCGGCGTCTGTCCTGTCGCCATTGCCGCAGGTAAGCAAAGGAGGACGAAAATTCAGGTGCCAGCAGCGCAGAAGATTTGGCGTGGCTTATTTCGCCTGCGGGCTGTAATTGTGACTTACCGGCAGGAATGATCAGGGCACGCAGGCAATCGCTGACATAGCGCGGACTTTCGACAGTATCCACGACCCACCACTCGGCCTGAATCTGCTGCGGGCGGATATCCAGCAGCACGTAACCACGATGATAGAACTCAACAAAATTCAAATGGGGTAATAAAGATTGTAACGAGGCTGCAGCCAACACTGCCTGGGCCTGACTTTCAATACCTGGCGAAGTCACCGCAGGCGTTACCAGTTCGACACCCAAAGCATTCTCATCAGCGTCATTGAAAGGATTGTTTCGCAATTCAAGCGCCCAGCTGGAATGGATATCGCCGGTCAATACCACAAAGTTGTCGATATTGGCTTGTCGAATATGGCCAAACAAACGCTGGCGCGCCGCCGGGTAACCATCCCACTGATCATGATTGAGTGGCGAGTTATTCAGCTGAAATTGAGCCATCATCACCTGCTGCCCCAGCAGCTTCCAGGTTACTCCGTCTTGTTGTGCCTGAGCTAAGTTATTCTCAAGCCAGCGCTCCTGCTCGTAACCCAATAAGGTACGATTCTGGTCATCGCGAACATCCGGATCATCCGACTGAACATCGCGACCAGCCAGTCGGGTATCCAACATGTTCAGATCTAATAAATCGCCAAAACGGAAGCGGCGATACACCTGATGCTGACCCTGTTGATTCACTTGCTCTCGAATTGGCATCCATTCCATATAGGCGCGCACTGCGGCGGATAAACGCACACGCCAATCGCCCTCATGTTGTTGATGGTTATCGGCGCCACCGTCTGTCGTGGCAATTTTATCCAAGGCGCCCCAGGCATTGTTTGCCACTTCATGATCATCCCAGATCACAATAAAAGGATGCTGGCGATGAGCTTCCTGAAGATCTTTATCGGTTTTATAACAGGCGTGGCGCAGACGATAATCTTGCAGTGTTTTGGTTTCGTGTGTGGGCTGATGCAATCGACCCGTCGTCAGGCTCTGCTCAATATTATCGTACTCGTAAATGTAATCCCCAAGATGGAGCACCGCATCCAGATCTGCACGTTGGGCGATTTCCTTATACACGTTGAAATAGCCACGGGCGTAATTCGAACACGACGTAAACGCCAGCCGCACATGCTCAACGCCTGCCTGGGGTAGCGTTTTGGTGCGCCCGATATCGGACACCTGCCCCAGTGCTTCAAACACGTAATAATAACTCTGGCCTGGCGCTAAACCGCTGGCATCCACTTTTACACAAAAGTCGCGGCTAATATCGGTGCTGCCATGCCCATGTACTACCACCTGAGTAAATTGCGCATCCAGCGCGATTCGCCAGCGATAATGAATCGGATAATCCGGTAGCTGAGAAAAATCACGGCGTGGCGGCGTGATACGAGTCCATAAAATAACCCGATCGGTTAACGGATCACCACTGGCAACGCCGTGCTGAAAAGGAAACGTATTATGAGACTGACGGTGCTGAAACTCAGCGTATTCCGGAGAATCGCTGTAAGCCGAATAAGAAATCGCGGAAGCAGCCACACTGCGGAACATAAATTGTCGGCGTGTCAGCGGCATTGGGGATAGCGACATAATTAGCCCGGTTAAGCTGAGTTATGACGGCTATTTAGCGTGCCACTGATGACATCTGCGTGGCTGTTTTCTGACCGTAAGATTGCGCTTTCTTTGCACCAGCATGACAGGGGTATTGTTACACGAGCATTTATAACCTTGAGCAATATCAAACTTCACCCGTGTTAACGGGCAAAAGTTCCCCCGGTGCGACAACCTGTCACACCCCAGAAGCCTGACGAACACCGATAATTACGCCCTAAATTTACAGTAAGGTATTCGGGGGAAGATCATGCAAGCTCGTACATTCAGTAAGCTCGCACTCACAGCAGCCACTGCCGCTTTGGTAGCCTGTGGTTCAGACAGTGACAGCCAGTCTGGCGATAAAAACATCAGTCTGGAATTTGCAGCACAGTTGAACAGCAGTGAACTGAAATGCGGTAGCAATACCGAAACGGTCGGCACCGCACAAACGCCCGCCGATATTAAATACTTTGGTGCTTATATTTCGGAGCTGGAAGTTGCAACGGCAAGTGGCGAATTTCAGAAGGTCACTCTCAGCAGTGCCAAAAATACCGATGTTGAACGCGGTATCAGCCTGATCACTTTCTGTGGAAATCAAGACCCGTCCTCTGAGGAAACGACCATTTATAACCAGATCCAGGGAACCGTGGCCGAAGCTGCAGACTACACACGTGTGCGTTTTACACTGGGGGTTCCTGAACAATATAACCACCTGGACGCAACACAAACCGAAGGTATCCTGGCCAAAAGTATCTTTATGCACTGGAACTGGACCGCAGGTTACAAACATATCCGGATGGATGTTGCCAATTGGAACATCCACCTGGGTTCAACCAACTGCACAGGCGAAAATGCTGATGCACGCTGCAACAATGGCAATCGACCACGCTATACACTGGAAAATATCGACCTGAATGCTGACCAGATTGTGTTTGATTACGCCGCCCTGGTGAATAACTCAAACATCAGCAGCAACACGGCTAATACACCTCCGGGCTGTATGTCTCGTATCGACGACCCGGAATGTGGTGAAGTCTTTAAATCTCTCGGATTGGACTTAACCTCCGGCCAATGTTTAAACGGGGACTGTAATAGCCAAAGCTGGATTCGCTCTGAGCCAAAATAGTTTTTATTACAACGACAACCCTGTATCAGAAACCGACAGCACTAAGCCTGTCGGTTCTGCATTATTTTGTTATTTCTTGCAGACCTATTTTATGCCTCGTTTTATTCAACTGATCGTGCCGTTATTGGGTTTGTTTATCAGCGCCTGCAAAGAGTCTGAATACCAACGCTTGCAAGATACCCCAGCTGCAGGAATAACGCTGTTACAACTCAACCCGGCAGCAGGTTTTGCCATGCCAGTGGTGCCCGATGCCAACCCTTTAACGGACGCCAAAATTGAACTGGGGCGTCATTTATTTTATGACAAGCAGTTATCATCCAATCAACAACAAAGTTGCGAATCCTGCCACGAACAGAGCAAAGCCTTCAGTGACGGTACTGCTTTACCCCATGGCACAACCGGAGATTTATTAGCGCGTAATTCACAAACACTGACGAACGTGGCTTACAACATTAATTACACCTGGGCCAACCCACGCTTAACCACACTGGAACAACAAATTTTGATTCCGTTGACAGCGGAAGACCCGATTGAACTGGGTATAAACGACGGTAATTTAAGTCATATTCTGCAGCGCTTCCGCGACCGTTTACTGTACCAGCAATTATTCAGCGCCGCCTTTCCAAACGATGCTGATCCCTTTTCATTGGCTAACATAATCAAAGCACTGGCATCGTTTAACCGCATTTTAATATCCGATCGTTCTGCGTTTGATAAAGGGCAATTATCGGAATCAGCGCAACGTGGTCGTGATCTGTTTTTCAGCGAAAAAGCCGACTGCTTCCACTGTCACGATAGTTTTAATTTTTCACAATCGAGCAAAAACGTTAATTCACTTACCATTCCGAGCCAGCGGTTTTTTAACAACGGTTTATACAATCTGAGCCAGGATGGTGACTATCCACAAAATAATCAGGGCGCTTTTGAAGTAACCGGCAAAGCCGAAGATAAGGGTAGCTTCCGCCCACCCACTCTGAGAAATATTGAGCTGACCGCACCTTACATGCACGATGGCAGCATTCAAACGTTAGAAGGCATCGTCGAGTTTTACGCCAACGGTGGTCGTCAGATTCAATCGTCGGGGGATATCGATAATCTGGCCATTATTAATGAATCGCTGGGACAACCGGCCAATGCGATCCGTCATCTCGCCGGAGATGGTCGTGCCAACCCCAATAAATTAGCCAATGGTTTTGTATCCGGCTTTGAAGCAACGGCTCAGGAAAAGGCCGATCTGGTGAACTTCCTGAAAAGTCTGACGGATCACGAATTTATTAACGATCCCCGTTTCGCCAATCCATTTATCACCACACAGGAACCGTCGTTATGAAGTCGGCTTTGATGATTATTCTGACCTGCATCGGCGGCCAGGTATTGGCATCAGCCAACCATTCATCGGCTCCTGATCACGGGCCTGTCACCACCACCTGGCAACTCGACACTGATCTGGTGTATCGACAGCAATCCGGTCCGAACATGCTGGGCTTTTTACCCACCAATCAACATCAGGAATATGCCGGATTGCACATGGACCATGCTGACTTGTCGGTACAGCGCCAGCTTCCGGAAGCGTTTTCTCAGGTCATTAATACTGATGCCGTTTCCGGCAAGATAGCGCTGGCTTATCACAGTGGCAGCAGTGAGTTAGCTGAAGCCTGGATACGTAATGACTGGCACACACAGCAGCTGCAACTGACCCTGGGTAAATATTTACCGCGTATCGGTTTTTTAAATCATCAGCACCAACACGCACAAACCTTTATTCAGTCGCCACTGGTCAATAAAGTGTATTGGGGAGATCAACTGGCTGATGCGGGTATTAACCTGCAACGGCACCAGCAATTCGCTGGTTGGCAAATCGATCACTCACTGAACCTGCTTGGCAGTGAGCATTTAAACAGTAACAAGGAGACCCTGGCAGGATTGTATCAGATTGAATTAAACCAGCGCTTTGCAGCACTGGACATCACGTTTCTGATGAACGGTTATTATACCGATGTGACGGATCGCGGTATGTTTCTGTTTGATCTGAGCAATAACACCCATGTCCATACCAACTCAGGATTCACAGAGTTTTTTGATGGCACAATTTACCATTGGGGCGCAGGCTTACAGGTCAGCTACTCCATAAACCAACTTGGCCAGCTGAGTTATCAGGGGGAATACAGCCAGCGCCGGGAAGACGGTCGGTTGTACAGCCGCAGCAACAGCGCCAGCAGTGATATTGCCGAACTGACATTAAACAGCCAGGGTCACTACCACCAGCTATGGTGGTCTGACAGCACCCAGCAGCTGCAGCTTGGCATGCGTTACGACTACCTGTATTCCGATACCGAAGTGCGCAACACCAGTGATAACAAACTGGATGATTCACGTCTGAACAACGCCGGAAATACGCCACAACGACTGACCTGGATGGCAACAATGGCGCTGTCGCAATATCAGAAATTACAGCTGTTATACAGCGACGGCCTGGGCTGGCAATCGTATCCTGCGCGCCTTGAAATTCACCTACAACAATCATTCCGCTTTTAAGCGCCCGTCATTCTTTCCTATACTGTGTGGATTCACATTCAGGAGTCCACACCTTATGTCCGCAGTTTTATTAGCCGCCGATCAAGCCAGTACCATTGTTCCTCTGACAATTCTGGAAAAGTCCGCTTACGAAAGCTGGCTGGCGGCACAAACAGACGCATGCCAAACCTGGCTGCGAAGCTGTGGTTATAACGGCAATGGCGCACAACTGATTCCCAACGCCGATGGTTCAGCCTTACGCGCACTGTTTGTCTGTGCAACGCTGGATAATGTTTTTGCCGCCGGTGACCTTTCCTCTCAGCTGCCAGCTGGCCAATATCAGATTGATAATATCAACGATACTGATCAGTTAATTGCCATCGCATTTGCCTGGGGCACTGGTGCTTACCGTTTTGAAAAGTACAAAAGCAACGACAAACCACAGGCTCAGCTAGTGCTAACCGACAGCGATGCACTGAAAATAGCGCGTGATATGGTGCAGGCAGTCAGCTGGACCCGAGATCTGATTAACACGCCGGCCGGCGATATGATGCCGCAGCATTTAGCCGCGGCAACCGAAGCCATCGCCGGGCAATTTGGCGCCAGCGTGACACAGGTTGTTGGTGACGATTTATTAACTGAAAACTATCCAACCATTCATGCTGTTGGCCGCGCCAGCGATCATGCACCGCGATTAATTGATCTGCGCTGGGGCAAAAGCTCAGACCCGAAAGTTACCCTGGTGGGTAAAGGCGTTTGCTTTGATAGCGGCGGCCTTGATTTAAAACCCGCCGCGGCCATGCGTCTGATGAAAAAAGATATGGGGGGCGCGGCTCAGGTATTGGGCCTGGCGTACTTAATCATGTCGCAGCAGTTGCCGGTGAATTTGCGGGTATTAATTCCGGCGGTTGAGAATGCCGTCAGTGCCAATGCTTTCCGTCCGGGTGATGTTATCACCACCCGCAAAGGCACCACCGTTGAAATTGACAACACCGACGCAGAGGGTCGCCTGGTGTTGTGTGATGCGCTCACCGAAGCGGTTGGCGATCAGCCAGAAATCATTTTCGATTTTGCAACATTAACCGGTGCCTGTCGCGTCGCACTGGGTACTGAACTGCCGGGTTTCTTTACCAACCAAATGCAGCTGGCCAGTGATTTAATGCAGCAAGGCAATAAAGTTACTGACCCGGTTTGGCAACTGCCGTTGCACACGCCTTACAACGATATGTTAAAAAGTGACGTCGCGGATATGGTGAACTCGGTACCCGGACCGTTTGGCGGTGCGATTACGGCGGCTCTGTACCTGGAGCACTTTGTGGACGATACGCCGTGGGTGCACTTTGACGTCATGGCCTGGAACCAGCGCAAATTACCAGGACGTCCGACCGGTGGAGAAGCAATGGGAATCCGTGCTGTTTTCTCTTATCTGCAAAACCGTTTTAACGCTGAATAATGCCCGATTTAACGCAACTTCTTTTTGGCCAACAACATCTCAGCGCTGAACAGGTGTTGTACTGGTCAACCATGTTTGCCTCGGTCTTTACCGGGGCGGCTGCCGTACTGGACGCCCGCGGTAAACAATTCGATTTATTCGGTGTGATGATCATCGCCTTCAGTGCCGCTCTGGGTGGCGGAACCTTACGCGATGTGATTCTGGATCGTGATGTGTTCTGGGTACACGACGACAGTTATCTGGTGTTCACCTGGCTCGGGGCGATTTTCACTTTCTACCTGGCCCGCTCCATTCGCCTGTCCAGTCGCTGGTTTATTGTACCGGATGCTGCAGGGTTGGGATTGTATACGGTGGCTGGCACTCAGGCTGCGCTGGCGTTAGAAGTCAGTTGGCTGGTTGCCAGTTTTATGGGGGTATTAACCGGTGTCGCCGGCGGTATTTTGCGCGATATTTTATTAAACGAAATCCCGGTGGTTTTCCGTAGTGAACACACACTGTATGCCACTGTTGCCTGGGTTGGTTCACTGATATTAATTGTTATGAACGAGTATCAGATCAGTCAGGCGGTGTCTGCCGCGGTGGTGATTGGTTTTATTTTTATAACCCGACTGATGGCGATTCGCTGGAATCTGGTTTTACCGGAGTATCGTGAGAAATAGAGCGTTGGGCCACAACGCTTTAAGGCGGTCTTTGCCTGAGTTTCTTATGATCAAAAATCGAGGCTTAATCAGAACCAGTTTGAACTGAATAGCGCCTATCGTGATATCAGTAAAGACATTAGCCAGCTGGTGATCGGGCCATCACTTCAAAGCATATTCTGGTATCGGCATGGGGATGAATGTTTATTGTGTTCAATAAATTCATCCTTTTAAGTTGACGCGATTGATATTTACTTCTGGTTCCTTTACCTTGCGCGCCGTTTAACAGACATTACTTTGTAAGGAATCAATGTATGAATTTGTCTCGCCTATTAATGATCATTCTTCTGTTCACTTCCCCATTTACTCTGGCTGAAGTTACCGATAATAAATCTGGTGGTTCAATGGGCTTAGGGCTTGGTATTCCCTATGGCGGTATCGGCCTAAACTACGCTCACACCGTTGGTGAAAAGGTCGACGCATTTGCTGCAGTGGGCGCAGCATTCGGATTGGGTTGGGCGTTAGGGGCCCGCATTTTCCCGGAGGCAGGTCCTTCTGGTGTTCGTTTTTCAGCGTTTTATGGCACTAACGGAGTGCTGGAGACTTCTGATTGTGGCAGCTCCTCTTTTCGCAGCTTCTGTGATCAAACTCTGAAAAATTATCATGGTATGAATCTTGGTTTGGGCTGGGGTAGACGCGGATACTCATCTGGCTGGGATATCGATCTGGTATTCATCGTTACCAGTGGAGTATTTGATGCAATTGATAAGGCGGAAGAGGATGGCTTAGTTATTACCGATGATAATAACAGTCGGGTAAAACTATCATTTGGTTATCACTGGTAATCTGTAAATTCAGGAAACGGTTATACATACCGTTTCCTGAAATTCTGGTCTACTTCGAGAAAAACCGTCGCTCATTCACCGCAGTAACCTCAGCCGCATACAGCTCCTGAAAATCGGTGAAAGGGCCACCGTCGCTGCAACGTATCTCGCCTTTTTCAATATCGTATACCCAGCCGTGCAAACGCACTTTGCCAGTTGCTAATTTAGCGGCAACTGCCGGGTGAGTACGCAAATGCTGAAGCTGCTGTAAAACGTTTTCTTCAATCGCTTCGCCAAGATGCTCATGACCAATACACGCTTCGCTATCAATACCGTTACGTTCACGAACAATCTCCATCGCGCTGCGACAGTGACTTAACCATTCTTTCACGTGCGGCAGGCCTTTCAATTGCTCAACGTTTAAAGCACCTTTTATCGCACCGCAATCGGTATGACCACAGATCACAATGTCTTCAACGCCCAGCACCGCCACGGCATATTCTACCGATGCCGTCATACCACCTGTTTCGGTGCTGTGGGGAGGAATGATGTTACCGGCGTTGCGGCAGATGAACAGATCGCCGGGGTCGGCGCTGGTGACCAGGTTAGGGTCAATACGAGAGTCGGAACAGGTAATGAATAAAACATGCGGGCTCTGACCATTTGCCAGTGTGCCGAACAGGTCTTTGCGCTCCGGATAGACCTTCTCACGGAAGTTCAGAACGCCTTCGATAATCTTTAAATCCACAGTGTTCTCACCTTTTATCGCTGTTATATCCCTTAATTTTTAAGGGCTATTTTATCTGTGGAGAATAAGCATACGTGATTTTACTGAGCGAACCCAGCGACATTAGCCCAACTTTATTAAAGTCAGGGAAAGAGTGATTTTTCGAGAATACTGCCTCAAAGAACACCACAGCCGCACGACTCTGCATTAGTTGTAACAAATAGCCTTTCTGAATAGCATAAACCTTACTTTATAGATATCTGGAGTCGTTATGCCTCTGACCGTTCAGCGTCTGGTAAATCGCTTAAGTCTGCGCCAGCTGCAATTGTTTCAGGCCGTTGATCAACAAGGAGGTTATGGTAAAGCGGCTGAATTACTGGGCCTGACTCAGCCTGCAGTCAGCGCGCAGGTCAAACAGCTTGAAGAAACACTGAATCAGAAGTTGTTCGAATACGTGGGCCGCAAGCTTTACCGTACGGAAGCGGGTGACGTGGTTGCCCAGAGTGTGAATCAAGTATTCGAAGAACTGCGCAATATGCAGGCTAACCTGCACGCACTGGACGGCAATATCTCTGGCGACTTGCGCATCGCTGCGGTGAATACCGCACAGTTTGTGGTGCCCTACCTGCTGCAGCCTTTCCTTAACCAACACCACAATGTCGCTACTCAGGTGAATGTTGTGAACCGTCATAACGCCATTGAACGGCTGAAAAACAATCGCGATGACCTGGTTGTTATGGGTATGGTGCCGAGTGAGCGACCATTCACTTCGGTTCCCTTTCTCGACAATGAACTGGTGCCGGTGTGGCGCCACGACCATTCCCTGGCAAAAAAACTGAAGAAGTCAGGAAAGTCACTATCCGCTCAAAAATTTCTCGACCTGCCCCAACTGGTAAGGGAACAAGGATCAGGTACCCGCTTGGCATTAGAGATTCATTGCCAGGAACACAAACTCAACTTTAAACCCTATATGGAACTTGGCTCCAGCGACGCACTGAAACACGCGATCCTGGCGGGTTTGGGTGTTTCGGTCGTGCCTAAACTGGGCATTCAGGCAGAGCTGGAACTGGGCTTATTAGAGATTGCTCCCGTAACGGGCTTCCCGCTGGTTCGCTCATGGTGCCTGGTGTATCCGTCGGCAAAACAGCCCAGCCCGGTAGCACAGGCCTTTATTAATTACGTGCGAGAGAATGACAAAGACTTTGGTCACCATTTAACATGTAGCTAACCGATACTGAGGCAAGCACTATGACCTTCACCGCGGAACAACAATCGCGCATTATTGAGATGGCCTGGGAAGACAGAACGCCGTTTGAAGCCATCGAACTGCAGTTTGGTCTTAACGAATCACAAGTGATTAAACTGATGCGCAGAGAAATGAAAGCCAGCAGTTTTAAGATGTGGCGAAAACGTGTTTCAGGACGCACCACCAAACATTTGCAACTACGCAGTCCGGATGTCAGCCGAGCCTACTGCTCCACTCAATACAAGCCCAGATAACACATCCGGGCACTTAATTCCGCTCTCTTACCGCTGATTATTGCACCTCAGGCATAGTGTTTTGCCCGGTAACACTCACCGAAAGCTCCGGCAACAGACTACACTCTGCGCCTGCTTAATCAGAATCGCAGCGCTGAGTGCGAATACCGAGCGATAACAGCCAAGACCATTTGGCTGCCCGCCCCGTTAGTGACAACACAACCAGGAATGTATCCCGAATAACCAGCAGTATCCGGTTTCTTCAGATTGGGAGATTTTCTGACGCACCCCACAAGCGGTTCAGTTCGTCCCGAATGCCTTGCATACATACACGTCAGGAAACAATTTATGATTACCGTACACCATCTGAATCAATCACGCTCCAAACGAGTCCTGTGGTTACTGGAGGAGTTACAACTGCCCTACCAGGTTGTAAAACATCAACGCGACACAGAAACACACCTGGCACCAGAGAGCCTTAAAGCCATTCATCCACTGGCTAAGGCTCCGGTTATTCATACGGGTGAGTTCTTACTAAGTGAGTCAGGTGCCATCGTTGAATACATCCTCGACCAGGATGAGCAGAATCGCTTGCGCCCAGCACGCGGTACCGAAGCGTATTATCGTTTTCAAGAGTGGATGCATTTCGCGGAGGGTTCTCTGAGCTTACCAGTAATCACCAACCTGTTTATGAACATGGAAGAACGCTCAGGCCAACAAGCCATGGACCATTACATCGGTAAAGAAATTGAACTCGACTTCAGCTTTATTGAAAACACACTGTCGAAGCAAGCTTACTTTGCCGGAGACGAATTCAGTGCAGCCGACATTATGATGACCTTTATGCTGGAAACAGTCGCTGCTAACGGTATTTTGGATAATCGCCCGAATACTCAAAAATACCTGCAAACCGTGCAGCAACGTGAGGCTTATCTTAAAGCCAGTGAACAAGGCTGATTCCATAGAGCTTCCACACAAGACGCTGATCACGTTGGTTATCAGCGGCTTTTTTATGTCTCTTGGTTGACCATAACGACCCATTTCTCCCATGCAGAGAAACACTGCCATTACAACCAGTATGATTCGGGAAAAGGCCTGATAGCAGGCACGCTTTGCTTTCAGGCTTGTCCGTATTTCTCTCTGATGATATTTTAAACACTAAAGAAATCAGTGGCTTACGGGCGGTGGTTTACAAGATAGTAGGCATACCGCAGCCGAAATAGTGTGCGCGCACGCTTTTCTGGAAGGGAATAGTCTTGCTAAGGAAGGTTTCTATATGAAATCAAATAGTTACACGACCAAGCTCGAAAGAGTCTCGCCAGAATATCAGGCACGCACACGAATAAACTGTTATGCAGAAATTAAAATCAAGAAAGGATATCTATATGAATGATTTAACGAATACGGTTACGACGCTGGGCAAGCCATACACTATCACTAAATCAAGGCTGGCCGCCATCACGAAAGTATTTGATGATAAATACATTTGTGATCTTGGTTCATTGCGTGAAATATTTGACCATATTGCAGAGAAGCTTGCACCACTATCACCAAAAAAAGATCCTGAATTTTCATTTCTAATATCTTACGCAGACAAAACACATCAAGACGGGGTAGTGGATGATCTAAATAATCTGAATCAAATCCCAACTGGAAAACAAACAGATCGAGTGGTTATGAGGTGGTCTGTTGTGCATGATGTGAATGGAGAAGATAATGATCTTTCTATAACAATTCGGATTTCAAATCCTATAAACCCTTTAGTGTTCCTCCAGGCTGCTTTGTCAAAGTCTCCGAATGAAATTGATAATGTGGAATTTGAGATGGGGTCAACTTGCGTGACAGTTGATGGAGCAGGCCAGTCTTATGCTGATGAAGTTTTCCTTAGGATTCAAAATTGGATTAATGCAAGGAATAAGCCCCATGCATTTATATCGGTAGGGTCAATCTATAAAAATTATGAGTGGTATATTGATAGGTTTAATGGCTCAGTTCTTCCTCTATTAGCAGTGTGTGTTGGCTCTATATATGCTTCAATGAATTTTGACTTAAAAGATCAGTTAGCTGCTACGCCAATTCTAATAGGTATATTCTTTGTTTTGCAGAGTATAGCAAGTAAAGTAAATACCGAAATGGCAGAGTGGGCAGCCAAGTCAAAGCATATAGGGCTTTTTCAGCTAACTAATGGTGATGTTGATGCAGTAACAAAAATGGCGGCTAAATCGAAGAATGGCGCTATTAAGCTTATAGGTACTGCAGCTGTGTCGTTTATATTAAATCTTTCAGCTGGTGTAGCGTGCTGGTGGTTGTTAAGTGCATAACAAAGCAAGTCAATCTGACAGCTTACCCTCCATTTGTGTTTGTGCGAGAAAATCTTCGCACAAACACAAATTCCGTTCCAGCTGCAGTTGCTTGCGCCGTTATGCATAGAAAATTATGAAGTACGCCATCATTTTATTACTGCTGATTTTTCAATCGGAGTCATCTCTTGGAATAGAGTTGCCTGCTAATGCGGAACTCGATTACACGGGGAAAAGATGGAAGTGTGTAAGAGGGTACCAAAAAAGTGGAAATAAATGTGTAAAGGTTGTGATCCCAAAAAACGCCGAATTAGATTACACAGGTAGTCGCTGGAAATGCTCTAGAGGGTATTACAAGTCAGGCAGTCAATGCTTGCAGGTATCAATTCCACCAAATGCAGAATTAGACTATACGGGAAGCCGTTGGAAGTGCAGCCGTGGCTACTATAAATCTGGGAGTAAATGCTTAACAGTAAATATCCCGAAAAACGCGGAGCTAGATTACACGGGAAGTAAATGGAAATGCAGTCGGGGATATTACAAATCTGGTAATCAGTGTTTGTCAGTTTCTATACCTAAAAATGCGGAACTCGATTATACCGGAGGCCGCTGGAAATGCAGTCGAGGCTTTTATAAATCAGGGAACGAATGCTATGCAGTTAAAATTCCAAAAAACGCGGAGCTAGATTACACAGGTAGTAGATGGAAGTGCAGCCGAGGATTCATGAAATCTGGAGGTGGCTGCATTGCTTTCTCTGTTCCTAAGAATGCCTCAATTGATGCCACTGGAAACAGCTGGCGCTGCAACCTTAATTTCAAGAAGCAAAGTAACGGTTGTGTCCCGATGACGCAAAAAGAAATTGAATACCAAAACTACCTCATCATGGTGGCAAGAGCCTGTGGGAAAAGTTATAACTATGACGTATCCGGATACTGTGGAGGTGAATACGTCTATGGCAACGTTGACGCCTGCTCAAACAGCAAAGATGTAACAGGGTATGTTACTTTCGACAATGGCGCAGAAATGGATTTCGATGGGGAGTGGGTTAGTAAAGGTGAAATCGAAGGCACAGATGGTTTCGGCAACAGTTGTGACCTAGAGGTAGATTAATGCATGACAAGCGCATGTTGTCGGACTGGTTTTCCGCTGCGCTACAAACCAGCCGCAAATGCGGGCGTTATGCCTCATAAATTAATTAGCATCGATCATGAAGATAGAAGATAGAGTTCTGGATAGAGTCGATTCGGTAGGGTTTGAGAATCTATCAGATCCAGAAAAGACTTATTGGCTTATTTGGCTTCTTGAGGCTGATGCCAATAATGGCGGCTTAGAAAAGTTCTTTGAATCTGATGATAATAAAGCTCAATTAACATATCAGGCATTATTAAGTCTTAAAGCCAATGAAATGGCTAAAATCTTCCTTAATGCTAAAAATCTCTATGAGAACGATGAAAACTCAATATTCACTGAAGAAATGAGGACTCTTTCCAATAAATTTACCGACTATCCTGATCCACTTGGCCAACTAATAGCTAACTATGTTCAAGAAAATGGAGCAGAGTTCTATGGACCAAAAAACGAAATGGAAATGTGGACTTCTAAAAAAGCAAAAGGACAAAACGTTCCTCGTTTCGTGACAAAAGAGATTGACTATAAAGCAGAAGCCATCGAGGATGAGAAGTATTCAAGCCGTAACTGTCCAGAGTGTTCTCAGACAGTCCCGGATTATAGAAAAAGCTGCAAAAAATGTGGGTTTCCAGTTGGTAGGCTCAAGGCATAACAAGTTGCTGCATCGGACTGTGATCCTCCCCCGCTTTAACGGACACCAAAGTCAAACTGACGAGGTGTCCAATGCCCAAATATATTCAGCCAAGGAAGACTTGGCAGTATTCAAATGAGTTCAAAGTTAAAGCTGTCCAGCTAAGCTTAATTGAAGGAATTCAGGTTCAGGAAGTAGCCAATACTCTCGACATACATCCGTTTATGCTGTCACGATGGCGAAAAGAATACCGTGAAGGAAAGATCGTGGCAGATAAACGGAAGAAGTTAACCGAAGCAACCAGCAAGCAAGAGAAGGAAATCTCAAAGATTAAGAAGCTTGAAGCAGAGAATGAGCTGCAGATGAGCCACCCAAATTATTCGAACCTCTGCCAGATATTGAAAATAGTGATTCCTTATATCTACATGATATGGCTGTTGGTTCGCGCTCAAAAGGACAAGGTTTAGGCCGATCAATGATGGCAGAACTACTAAAAGTGGCTGCACTGAAAGGTGTTAAGAGAATAACACTGGTTGCTGTTCAGGGCTCAGATAGCTTTTGGTCATTACTGGGCTTCAAGGCAATTACGGGAACGCATATATGCCCAAGCTATGGCAAAAACGCAGTTTTAATGGAAAAGCGATTGGCATAACACACGACTGTCCCTGGTGCGAAAAATAGCTCTGAGAAATGGATAAAAAAAGCCCGGGATCGTCATGATCGCCGGGCTTTTTATTGCCCACGGTTCTTACACTAACAGCGTGTGGGCCGGGCGGTTAAGCCCGTAGGGTGCTGCTGTTAATTTGTTTAACCAATGCCTCTCATCAGGCTCCATCAAATTCTGACTCAGTTACGAATCAGGTAATCAAATGCTCCCAGTGCCGCAGTGGCACCTGCGCCCATGGAGATGATAATTTGCTTGTACGGCACGGTAGTACAGTCACCGGCGGCAAATACGCCAGGTACATTAGTTTGGCCGTGTTCATCAATTACGACTTCGCCCCGTTCGGATAAGTTCAGCGAACCTTTCAGGAATTCAGTATTCGGTACTAAACCGATCTGAACAAAAATACCGGCCAGCTCCAGCGTCTTTTCTTCGCCTGTTGAACGGTCCTGGTATTTCAGCCCGGTTACGCGCTCGCCATCGCCAATCACTTCAGTGGTCATGGCCTCTTTAATAATGGTGACGTTTGGCAGCGATTCGGCTTTTTTCACCAGTACCGCATCAGCACGCAAGGTGTCTGCAAATTCCAGTACCGTTACGTGTTCCACGATACCCGCCAAATCTATCGCCGCTTCGATGCCGGAGTTACCCCCACCGATCACAGCGGTCTTTTTGCCTTTGAACAGCGGGCCGTCACAGTGTGGGCAGTACGCCACACCTTTGGCTTTGTATTCCTGCTCACCCGGTACGTTCATTTCTCTCCAGCGTGCACCGGTGGCCATAATCACGGTTTTACCGCTGACCACTGCGCCATTGGCCAATTCGACCTCGGTTAAACCAGAATCCGTCTTGCGGACACCCACCGCTTGCTGGGCTTTCATCACGTCCACGTCGTATTCTTTAACGTGTTCTTCCAGATGGGCCACCAGCTTCGGACCTTCGGTGTACGGTACCGAAATAAAGTTTTCGATTCCCACGGTGTCTGCAACCTGACCGCCAAAACGATCGGCCACAATACCGGTACGAATGCCTTTACGCGCGGCGTAAATCGCGGCTGATGCGCCCGCCGGGCCTCCGCCAACAACCAATACATCAAACGGATCTTTATCAGCGACGGCCGCAGCGGCTTTGGCATCAGCGTCGTCATCCACTTTATTCAGAATTTCCGCCAGCGTTTGTTTACCGTTCGCCAATGGCTCACCGTTTAAGTACAGCGACGGTACCGCCATGATGTTTTTGTCGGTCACTTCCTGCTGGAACACACCACCGTCGATCATGGTGGCGGTCACGTTTGGATTCAGTGCTGCGATTAAGTTCACCGCCTGAACCACGTCCGGGCAGTTATGGCACGACAGCGATACGTACACTTCGAAGTTCAGCTCGCGAGTCAGGCTTTTCGCCTGATCCTGTAGTGCCTGATCTTCTTTCGATGGGTGGCTGCCCGCTTGTAACAGTGCCAGTACCAGAGAAGTAAATTCGTGGCCCAGCGGTACACCGGCAAACGTAACGCGTGCTGGCTGACCCGCCTTCGCGACCGTCATCACTGGCGAGCGGCCGTTGATTTCGTCTTCGGTCACAGAAACCGAGATATCTTTGTGTAATTCAGCGATTTCGCGCGCTAATTCTTCTAACTCACGTGCTTTATCAGAACCGTTAACCGATACCTGAAGCTCAATCGGATTACGCAGATTAGCCAGGTAAGCGCCCAGTTGTTGTTTCATAGTTACGTCAAGCATGACGAGCTCCTTGTGTTGTTTGTTTCAGCGCGTCTGAGGTCGTTGATGTATGTATGGACTCAGTGATGTGCACTGCTTAATTCAAAGTACGAAGTTATAGTAGCGAGCTGCTTTGAATTATTTAAATCAATCTTTTTAAATACATTGATAGCTATTTACTAACGAAGGGTCATTAAGAAAGTTAATTGACCAAATCCCTTGCCTCGATACCAGCCAAACAACAGCTTTATTTTACCAACCGCATTTGTGCTACTTCACTCGCTACATCCCTGTAGCTCACCCTGCGGGCAGCTTCGCTGTGCAAAATGTGCATCCTGCATTTTGTCCATGTAGCTAAATGCTTCCGCTACATCCTGTGGCTGCTCATAAAACAAAGCTTTTGCTCGGCTTACAGATACAAAAAAGCTCCGCTGTTATAGCGGAGCTTTTTTGTATCTGTGCCAGAACTTCGACTTAAGCTGTTCTGGCACAGCATGTGAGATGAAGGACAAGGCGTGATTTAAGCGAGAGCCCGAGACATACCAAATTGGTAGGCGACGGGCCGAGCGAAAATCACAACACAGTCGTTCGCTCATAGGCAAAGCCAGAATTAGATCTTGCCAACTAAGTCCAGAGAAGGAGCCAGAGTCTCTTCGCCTTCTTTCCACTTAGCCGGGCATACTTCACCTGGGTTGTTGCGAACGTACTGAGCCGCTTTCACCTTACGCATCAGGTCGTCTGCATCACGGCCAATGCCTTCTGCAGTGATTTCCATCGCCTGGATAACGCCATCCGGATCGATCAGGAAAGTAGCACGGTCTGCCAGGCCCTGGCCTTCACGCATTACACCGAAGTTGTTGGTGATGCTGCCGTTTTGGTCGCCCAGCATGTAGTAGTTGATCTTGCCGATGGTGTCAGAAGCATCGTGCCATGCTTTGTGAGTGAAGTGAGTGTCAGTCGATACTGAGTACACTTCTACGCCCAGCTTTTGCAGCTCTTCGTACTTGTCAGCTACGTCGCCCAGTTCAGTAGGACATACGAAGGTGAAGTCAGCTGGGTAGAAGAAGAATACTGCCCACTTACCTTTCACATCGGCTTCAGTAACGTCTACGAATTCGCCTTGTTTGAAGGCCGTTGCGCTGAATGGTTTGATTTCAGTGTTGATCATGGTTTTGCTCCATTAAGTGAATCATTTGCCCGAAGGCCTGATAAGTAAAAACATAAGTAATAAGAACAGGATCTATAGTAGGGAGCGGCGGGCGATTCGTTAAATTGATCTTTTCAAAGAGGGTGATTAGGATTCTTAATCGTTGATTGAGGGAGGCTATCAACCTAAGTGACAGCAATAGCTATTGGCATTTACCAGCTTCTCGAACTCTCTAGCAGTCTTTCAAAGAACTCTTCGCTAAGCAATATGTTTCCCAAGTACAGGCCATCCTCACCGGAGTAATCCCACACGGAGTAAAGTATAAGATGGTAATTCGACTTAACCTTGCGTATCAGCATCCAGTTTCCCAGGGAATCATGGTGTAAATCCCGGCCACAGAAATAAAACCACTCACTGTTTAACTCGGTGCATTCCAAAGTATTTAAAAATTGAATTCTCTCCAGGTGATCGGTTGTTCCAGTGTATTCAGGAATATCAGACGTAATATTTTTAACAGGAATTGAGTCTGTTACCTTCACAACTGACCAGAATCCGTTTTTTTCTTGTCGTTCCTTCACCACCTCTAAGCAAATAAATGATGAACGTTCGATTTCTTCCGGATGTTCTTCCCAGCCATTAAAAAATGACAACGCCGGCTCAAAAAGAACCCAGAATGTAGTCGGGTACGCTTTCCTCAGAGAGTTCTCAGAGTAGACAAATCTGGATTCGCCTTTGACTGGCATTGTGTCTGATCGTTGCCAATCATTACCTTCATGAAGCTTCTGAAAATCACTAAAGTCGGACCATTGAGGTGTTTCATCATCGTACCCTGAGAGCACAAAACCAGATATCATAATTAAGCCAAGAGCAATTTTTCAGATAACAAATTCTAGTGCTACTCGCATATAGATACCTTCACACAGTTCAAAGATATCTATGGGTTCGGGAAAATTGACTAACACGTCTACGTACTTTATCAACCGTAGAATTCGTGTTCTATACCTAGCCTTCCTCCCTCGATTTTTATAAGCAAAGCCTTTCGAACTGCAGAGCAATCCTGATATTTGCACATAAAGATAAACTGAGGGCAATCATCGTCTCCTGTTTCCATAATTTCTATATCTGAAACCTTCGACCAGTCATGCTCCGGTTCAGAGCCAGCCGAGCAAGGAACGTAGAATAAAGAACTATTTGACCAATATTTATTATGTATTTCCCTTTTGGCAGGCAAATACTTAAAACTGTCTTCCTGCTGTTCTTTCTCTAAATTTCTGTTATTGAGGATCATTTCAGACTCAAGTTTTTCAATTTTAAAAATCTCTGAAAAGTACTCATAAACAAACGCTGTAATAAAGCTGTATCTTCTACTATGAATCTCGGCTATGTTTGATAACCGATCAACCAGTTGCAGTGCTTCCTTTACTTCCATTTTGATTCTCACCTACTCATTAACTGAAGCTATTATAAATTTATTCTCAAAGGAATGGGGGGGGGAGATCGCCCTCACAAATCCATCAACGATTTAAACGAATGACTTGTAAAATCACCCCAAATACCTTTGCTGCAAATGTGCTTTAAAGTGCTTGGCGTTCAGCACATCACCCGTTGCCTGCTTCACCAGCTCATCCGTGGTTAACAAGCTGCCTTTGCGCCACAGATTTTCCTGTAACCAACTAAAGATCGGCGTCAGATCGGCCGAACGAATCGCTGCTTCGACATCAACGGTTTCACGCATACTGGCCATAAATTGTGCGGCATACATGGCCCCCAGGGTGTAACTCGGGAAGTAACCAAAAGCACCGTCGGTCCAATGAATATCCTGCATACAGCCATCGCGGAAATTACCCGCTGTGCTTAAACCTAAATAATGCTGCATCTTGACTTCCCATAATTCCGGAACGTCTTTATGAGAGATCACACCATTAATTAAATCGCGCTCAATTTCATAGCGCAGAATCACGTGAGCTGGATAGGTTAATTCATCGGCATCGACACGAATAAAGTCCTTTTTCACCCGGGTATAAATTTTCTGCAGATTATCGATTTCAAAAACGGAACCCTGTTTTCCTGTAGAATGAGGCCCTGTGAAATGCTGGCCACATAACTTCGCTAAGTGTTCGATAAAGGCCGGACTGCGACCTAACTGCATTTCAAAAAATAACGACTGGGATTCATGAATACCCATCGAGCGTGCTTCACCCGCTGCGGTACCTGCCAGATGCTTTGGCAAGCCCTGCTCGTAACGGGCATGGCCGGTTTCATGCACTATGCCCATTAATGATTGAACAAACTCATCCTGGCTGTAACGCGTGGTAATACGCACATCACTCGGCACACCACCACAAAACGGATGCACACTTTCATCCAGACGACCGTGGTTAAAATCGAACTGCAGCAGCTTCATCACATCGAGGCCCAGCGCTTTTTGCTGTTCGGTTGGATAGTGGCCACTTGGTGCTATAAAGAATTCTGACGCTTGCTTTTCAATCGCCTGATCAATCATGTCAGGCAACCAGCTTTTCACATCGTCGAAGACGATATCCAGTGATGCACTGCTGGTACCCGGCTCGTAGATCTCCAACATCGCATCGTAACGAGAAAGGCCTGTAGCATCAGAGCGAATCTGCGCTTCCTCCTGAGATAACTTAACCACTTCAGCCCAGTTCTTTTCGAAACCCACCCAATCATTTTCTTTACGCTGGGTGCGCCAGGCGTGCTCACACTTAGAGCCTGCCAGTGATTGTGCTTCCACCAAAGCTTCCGGCAGAACGTTAGCCTGCTGCCAGCTGCGTTTCATTTCCCGCAGGGTGGCTTGTTGCTCAGCAGTTAACGCTTCATTTTCAGCGTCGTTAAACCACTCTTCCAGCTGAGGCTGAGTTTGCAAACCGTGAATATGCACCGACAATTCCGCCATGGCCTCAGAGCGTGCTGCGGCGCCACCGGCCGGCATCATCGATGCCTGATCCCAACCACAAATCGAAGACAGGTGGCTGAAGTTAGAGACTTTCCTGGAGTGTTTAACGAGTTTTTCGAAAGCAGACATTTAATTAATTCCTTATTGCCCAACAAAACCCTCAGGCAAACTCTCCACCTGCAAAGTCCGCGTGGGGAAGGCACAATCGGCATCGTGCTGATGAATAATATCGAGGATTTCCAGCAACACTTTTTGTTTTACCTCGTGGTACTCAACCCAGTTGGTGGTTTTAGTGAAGGTATAAACAAAGAAGTCGAGGCTGGAAGCACCAAAGCTATTGAAGTTCACAATCAGCGTCTGGTTAGTATCGATATCCGGATGATTGCGCAGCATGGTTTTTACCGCTTCAATCAGCTGCGGTAATTTTTTCGAATCCTGATAACGCACACCAATGGTTTCGTAGATCCGGCGATTCAACATACGCGATGGGTTTTCCACCGAGATATTGGTAAATACCGAATTCGGTACATACAGCGGACGTTTATCAAAGGTGCGAATCAGGGTGACGCGAAACCCAATCTTTTCCACCGTACCTTCAATGGCGCGATCCGGTGAACGAATCCAGTCACCAACCTTAAACGGGCGATCCAGGTAAACGATGATAGATCCGAAGAAGTTTGCCAGCAGGTCTTTGGCGGCCATACCCACCACTAAACCGCCCACACCACCGAAGGCAAGAATGCCGGAAATAGAAATGCCCAGTAACTGGAAGACGGGCAGCACAATCAGTACCGTCACCGTCAGCTTGGCAACCTTGCCCACCAGTTGCACCGTGGTTGGATCGGAACCTTTGTCGATCTGGCGATCTTCAACCCGGTTAATTAAACGCCAGATCGCCCAGGCCACCAGAATCACCAGCGCCAACTGGCGCACAACCGGAATGCTGGTTGCTACTTCCGACGAGAAATGACGCGCCGAAATATCCGCCACCCAGGTCATACCAATGGCGAAGATAATCCAGTTGATCGGTATACCAACGGATTCGATAACAACGTCGTCCCATCGGTTTTTGGTTTTCTCCGCCAGCAACAAAATGCGTTTGCGCGCCACACGCCAGAACAGCCCGGCAAATAACGTAATGCCCAGGGCAATCGAGACATCCCAGAACCAATCGTAGTTTTGCGAGAGCAGATCATTCCACCAGTCGAATTGCACATCCATCTCCTGTTAGCTGAATACTGTTATTTCTGAATTAGTGTGTGTGCCGCTTGCGCCGCAACGGCATGACGTAGCTGCGCCATATATTCACTTTCGGTTTGCCAGTAGTGCCAGTACAAAGGCACATCAATCACGGTTTTGGGTGCCACGTTAATCAGCTCACCCGACTGCAGATAATCGCGCACCTGTATTTCCGGCATCATACCAAAGCCCAGCCCCGCGCGGGCCATTTCGACAAAGCCACGACTCGAAGGTACCCGCTGAAAACGACTGGGAGCGGCCAGCTTCAGCTTATTTAAAAACTGGTGCTGCAGCTGATCGTCTCCACTGAATAACAAACACGGTGCCTGTTGCAACCACTGATGACTGCTCGAATGACTCCGATAACGGCTTACAAAGTCCGGACTGGCTAACGCCAGGTATCGTAACGTACCCAGCCTTTGCGCCATACCGCCGTTAACTGGCTTCGCGCTTTCACAGATACAGGCCATTACTTCGCCGTTTTTCATGCGCTGCAGGCCTACCCGCTGATCTTCAATCACCAGATCAAAGTTCATGCGCTTGCTCGACTCACACGCTGACAGTGCCGGTGCCAGCCAGGTATCAATCGAATCCGCGTTCACAGCCAAACGGATATTCAGCTCCTCCGCCTCTTCATCCTGAAATAACACACCCTGCTCAAGCTGCTTAACCTGTTGCAGATGATTACTCAAACGCTGTCCCAGGTCCGTCAGTCGCGGCGGCGAAGTGCGCAATAACACCGGCTGACCTAATTTAAACTCCAGCTGGCGAATGCGCTGACTAACCGCTGATTGCGAGATATTCAGTACACGCGCGGCGCGTTCAAAACCAGCATGCTCTATCACCGCCGCCAAGGCTTCCAATGCACGATAATCAATCATTAGTTTTACTTATGCCCAATAAGATTAATGAGTTGGACTAATAATAGTTCCGGCCGTAAGGTTCCTGCAAATTCCGCTGCGACAGCCCTCACCCAATTGCGACTCAGGAGACGTTTGTGCCCGCTCAAATTATCGAAATTGTTACCACCATCAGTACCGGCTTAATGGTGAGTTTTGGTCTGATTGTAGCGATTGGTGCACAAAACGCCTGGGTGCTGAACAAAAGCCTGCAAGGTGAACACCCATGGGTGATTACCACGGTGTGTTTTATGTTAGACGCCATCCTCATTACAATTGGTGTTTACAGCATCAGCACCATCCAGAAGTGGATGCCACCGCTGATACCGGCCATTACTCTGATGGGCATTGCATTATTGGTATGGCTCAGTGCACAGGCGTTTTATCGCGCTTGGCAAGGTGGCGGTAGTCTGGTCACTGAAGCTGGTGCAAAGGTTGGTAATCCGTGGCGCAGTGTTGGTCAGGCGCTCGCAATCAGCCTGCTAAATCCCCACGTTTACCTCGATACCATTGTGTTAATTGGCAGTGTCGGCGCCCAACAAGCCTACCCGGGTTGGTTTATTGTGGGCGCGGGCAGTGCTTCTGCAATCTGGTTTTATAGCCTGGCAGTAGGGGCAAAATATTTGCGCCCAAAGCTGAGCGAACCCCATCACTGGCAGTTGCTCGATGCACTGACAGGCTCCTGCTTATTACTGGTGGCTGTTTTGTTAGTACAAAAACTCTAATCTCATGACTGATGGGTAAAAGAAGAAAATACCGTTGCTAACACTGATGCGACTCTGCCGGCCATACATTCTCTTAACTTATCGGATCACAGCGACTATGCTGAGGGGAGACACTTCCGGGAGAAACTGATGAAACTTTTATCTCTGGTCAGCGCAACCTTGGCTGTTGCTGCCAACAACCTGTTGGCTGAAGAAAATTACGTGCCTTCCACCTCTGCGGGCTCCCTTGCTGTTACCTATTTTGATGAAGCAGCCATCAACAACCTTGACGGCCCGGGGGATGATCCGAAAGCCACTCAGTTGGATACCCATCTGAAACTGCCCTTAGGCACCAAGGGCAGTATTGATAACGGTTTGTTCCTGTTCCAATTCACTCTGCGTGAACGTGAATTCCGTATCGAGAACGCAGACAGCAATAGCAAACAGCGTCTGTATGATATTGCGTTTCCGGTCAGCTACATCATCAAAAATGATAATGCGTCACGCTGGATTTTTAACCTGACACCGGGGGTCAAATCGTCGCTGGAGTATTTCGGCACTGATGATTTATCCGCCAACGCTGTTGCTCAGTACAACAGCAGCAACAAAGGCCATGGCTACAACTTGGGGATCGTTTACACACACAGTTTTGGTGAAGGAAAATTTGTGCCGCTGGCCAATTATCAATACAACAGCGGAAAAACCTTAAAAGCCATCGTCGGCTTCCCTTTTTCGCGCTTGAGTTATGCGCCCAGCCGAAAGCAGCACTACTTTGCCAAACTGACACCAGAAGGTGGCAGCTGGCACGTGTACAACAACGGCAAAGAAGATCAAACGTTTGATTTTCAACAAAAAGGAATTCGCTTCGGCTTAGGTGCCGAATTCCACGTTGGTGGGCCGGTATGGTTGGGCGGTGAAGCCGGCGTTCAGTTTAATCAGGAACTGGAATTGGATAACGAGCAAGGCGTTAAAGATACCCTGAAGCTTGATGACAGTAGCTACATTCAACTTACTGCCAAGCTACGCTTTAACTAAAATATACAGTGCTATGACTAAACATCTGGATATTAACGGCTAAGCACATTTGTTAAGTCGTTAGTAACCTGATTTTTCGGCTCAGATAAGCAGTAAAACTGCCCCATCACAAATACCTTTCGCTCAATTCTACAGTGTTAGCGGCATTCCCTTGGCACCTTATTTTCAATGCTCAAGCTGCACTATGACGTTAAAAAATTGCGGATACCAGATATTACAAGAACACCTGTGGTCATTGAATTTACAAGTCATAACGCGCCAATACTACTGTTTATCGACGAATCTTTGCGTTGTGGCTAACAGAGTATTGCGTATATAGATAGCCTGCGCTATAAGCACTGCGCTCATTATTTATGGACGAGCGTATTCTGACCTAAAATTGTAAAGGATCACTATAATGATCAAAAAATTGATTGCTGCATCTGCAATTGTCGCCTTAGCTGGCTGCTCTACTGTTACGATTCATCCCAAATCTGCAGCTAAGCTATCTTCTAATCCAACATTCGAAGAAAGCCAGACTTTCTACCTGTGGGGTCTTGTTGGAGAAAACCGCATCAACGTTTCTGAAATTTGTGGAAGTAAGGGTCCACTTCAAATGCAAACTCAACAAACGTTCGTTGATGGACTGTTGGGCGGAATTACTTTGGGGATTTATGCTCCTCATACAGCCAAAGTTTGGTGCAAATAAGATAGTTTAAGGATGAAAATGATGAAAAAAGTAATTTTAGCTACTGCCTTGCTGCTAATGGCTGGCTGTTCAACGATTCACTTCGATCGTAATCCAGAGCCACAAGCAACGCCTTTTCAGACTGAAGAATGGCATCATAATGCGATTCTGGCACTGGTTGAGGTTTCCGACCCCGTAAATCTGGAAGACAAGTGCGAAGGCAACAAAGAGTGGACCTCTGTAAAAACAGAACTGACCTTTGTAAACGGTCTGGTTAGCGGTTTAGTGAATATCTTCTTCCCACTGTGGTATCCGAAAACCGTAGAAGTTAGCTGTAAGTAATTACACTGATTCTACTCGGCTCTGGAGCGCCATTGCTCCAGGTCGAGGCGGATTTCTTTAATCCGTTCCTTCGCCTGCTCAGGCAGTTTCCAGGGCAGGTCGATGGTACGCCGCTCCAGAATTACCTCAGGCTGCAGATTTTCAGGCAGTACTTTCAGTCCTTCGTGATTAATAATGTCATGCCCTATCGTAGCGTAGCGCTTAGGCAATTGCTCCACACGACAAACCGCCTGATGGTTCATAACTTTCTGTAATAATTGTGCGGTTCGAAAGGCTGAACAATTCACCGCTTCGTTCCAGCCACTATCGATATAACCATCGAAATCAAATGGGTTATTCACAACCCAGCGTCGGTTTTCACAGCGAATATAAGGAATGACAGTCTGTTGATTAAGCGGATCGGGCTGATTCGCCAGAATCCGGTTCCAAAAGCGAAGACCGTTAAAGTTGGCAGTTAAATCAGCGTAAGAAAATACGCCGGTTGTTTGCGCGCCGTAATACAAAGACTCAGACCAATCACCGAATAAAAAACCAAACTCTGTGCCTTCTCGCAAACGATTGGTCACCTCAAAATAACTATGACCCTCGGTAAAAAAATGGCCCAGCTTATCACTGCCAATTTCAACGCCATTCACCTTAATAACCGCTGCGATTCGTTCACTCAGCACCAACGTCGGCGCTTCTTTCGGCAGGTAATCCTGATAAATTGAATCTGAAAAAGAGACTCTGCGTCTATCAACCTGTGGCGATTGCTCAGCAAAACTCTCAAGCTGGCCAACCAGTGGTCGTGCCAATTGATACTGCAGCTGACCATATAGTCGATTGATATCGCACTGCGGTCTTTTTATATGATGGATTTTCTTATGCTGCAGTGGCCGGGGAAAAGCCGAGTTGGCTTTATCAACCGCCAACCGCATACGACGATTGACTTCCTGGGCAATAATTTCGGAGCTGTCATCTAACCCCGTGAGCTGAGTAAACTGATCTACTTCGGCTGCATCAACTGTCGTCAGCTTCAGCACCACTAAACCAAAAGATAACCAATACTTCATAACCACCTCTTTGTAGCCCGGAAGTATAACGTGAGAAGTGATTAAATAATGTACAAAAGCGTAAAACCGTTGTAGTTAACCGTTGCCACTGCATTACTGTACTCAAATCGTGCCGTTTTTCCTGGCTACAATAAATACAGACTCGTAACTGGTCTGCCACTCGCGTTCAATGCTGAAACCTGATTTCCGCAATTTTTCAATTAACTGCTGTCGGGTAAAACGACTGACATAAGGTGCCAGACCCAGCCGTTGCATAGCAGAGATTAACCAACGAAACACGATATTCACTTCCCCAATTAACGAAGTGCTGGAAACAAATACGCCATCGGTTTTTAACAGCTGATGGACCCGGTCGATGGCCTCATCGACATCTTCCAAAAGATGTAAAACATTCAGCCCCAGCACCATATCAAAACTGCCGTCAGCGTTGTGAAGCTGATCTAACGTACCCTGCTGAAAACGGATATTTTCTACATTCGCGTCTTTAGCCCGTTGTTCAGCAATCGCAATCATATTGCCTGAGATATCGGTCGCGACAATCTGTTTTACATAAGGAGCATGAAGCACAGCCGTACCACCAGTACCGCAACCAAACTCCAAAACCTGGCTTTGTGGTGTTAAATACTCGCGTGTAATGTCTAACTTCTTCTGGTAGGTCGCCTGGTCCTTGATTGGGCTTTTAACGTACTTCTCAGCACTGTCATCCCAGAACTTTTTTGAATCTTTCATATTTCTATCACTCGAATTCGCTATAGCCCGGAATATCCGAGTTCAGCTGATACCAACTGGCTTTACTGGAGAATGCTGCCGAATGGGCTTTGCGGCAGGTCTGACAGTGGCAGTGCACAATTTCTTCAATGCCGTCTTTTAAGGTGTACGTCACCTTGTTACACATACAGCTGCCGGTTATCGGAGTCATGGTTAAGCCTCGTTAACATCCGGTAAATTATCAGCCACCTGTTGGTACGTTGAATACGTGGTTAGCAGGTCGACAACCTCCGGCATCGGTTCTGCCCATAACTCTGGGAGATCTGCCTCTCCTGAATTGGCGATAGCGAAAGCCAGTTTTTCGATTGGTGGGCAGAACTCAGCATTCACACCTTCCTTGTTACCTCTGGCATCGATCCGATACCAACCGTGTTTCTCAAGATAAACGGCGTTTAAACCGTGAATACAGAAAGGTGGTGCATCGGTGATGGTCAGGCGCTGATAACACAACGCGGTGGGAATATTGTTCGCCCGCAGCAATGCCGCTAACAAGTGGCTCTTGGCATAACAGTATCCGGTGCCGTGTTTCAGAACATCGGAAGCTTTGCAGGTAACCGGATTTTGCTGATAATCCCAGCTGTGGTTAATTTCATCGCGAACAAACTCAAAACAACAGCGGGCGATTTCTTCCTGGTTTGAAGCATTTGCTGCCAGTTGCTTGGCTTTAGCAAGCACTTCGGGAGCCTGCCAGTCGATGTAGATTGAGGAAGCGAGATATTGATTCATTGTTACTTATAATCATCCTTATGCCAGACACTTTGATAACGCAACTCACCGGTCGCTGATTGAAAAGACTGAGCATAAACAAGGCGAAATCCACGATTGTTATAACCGTCAGACTGTTGAGAAAAATCATTGTAGTCCTGGTTAATGTGCCAATACCAGGAGTACTTTCTACTCGGGCCATTACCGTATTTCACCCGATACTCGAAATCTCCTTTGTGCCACCGCCCTTCGACAGCCGTGATCCAGTAGCCTTTTGCAAAGAAATCGTTGTCTTCATCAAAGTTATTAAGAACCTGAAAGTAGCTGTCTAAGTCGGACTTTTTCATCCAGGATGTGAATTCTTTGTCATCAGCTTGAGCGCTGGTGATCAGGAGGAGTGAAATAGTGAGTGCGATGGCTATCTTCATGATTTCCCTTTCTTTAGTTACGGCCTTCCGGGTTAGTTAAGTTGACGCTTTCTTAGCGGGTTTTGATAAAATAAGTACCGGTTTACGAGCCCGTTGCTGCTTCTTATACGTGTCAGTGAACAAAGTACGCCTCTTTCTCCATAAACTCAAAAAACTAGCTTTGGCGTAGCGGCTGTTTAAATGCGCGAGTAATTCAACAATCGTGTTGCTGGCACTTCTTATATTTATTGGGAACGTACTTATAATGCCCGGTAATTTTATAGTCGAAAAGCATGTCTTCGAGTTCAGGGCCGCGGCCAATGTTATGCACAATCATGGGGTTACCGGTAGCAGGATTAATCCTTTCGGTGACGATACCAATGTGAGGGAGATTCCCCGGTAACATCCAGGTTACTAGGTTGCCCGGCTTATAATCTCCGGCATTTCGGGTAACTGCCAGCTCTTGGCCGTGCCGCATGAAAAACGTCTGAAGATTAGGAACTCGTCGATGGTCAATATTTTTGTCAGGATGCTTTAGACCCCATATTCGGTTTGATGGGTATTGGCTAAAGTGGGTTTTTATATCTTCATGTACTAACTGCTGCAGATCAGTGCCTAGCTTACGATATGAACGTATAACTACATCTGTGCATACACCAATTTCTTTTGGAACGTCACCCATTGGGTAGCCGATAGCTACGTATGCACCATCGTAACGAACATCATGCTTTGTTCTTTCGTGTGCAGCGCTAACAAGATCCTGCTCGAAATCTAAAGCAGCCACATTTATCGAGGCTACACCGGCTAAAATCAAAATAATTCTACGCACTCAAACTCCATTAAATATAACGTTTAAGCTAAAGGTCAGCACTTTGCGCCGTCCAATGCCTTGAGCCATTTGTTATTGATCATGGTACAAACTCAACAGTTTTCTTCTCAGAAATCAAGTTTTCCCACGCTTTAAACGTTTTGGCATGTCTTCTTGGCTGTTGTATATATCCGAGTTACACGGTTACCGATGCTGTAAGTATCTTGACGATTGAGTTTTGAAGGGTTGTGTTGCCAATCTTCATTGGACGAAGCGGTAAACTTCAGTAGCAACGGGATTAATCTCTGGTTTCGTATCATCAGAAGCCTTAACGCCCGTCTTAACAGGCGTAAAATAAGCAGGCTATAATTAGCGACGAAGGAGCGTAAGCCTGCTGTTTTGCGTCCTTGTTAAAGTTTTTTTTAGAGCTACTTAGCACATGAGTAACCTATTTAGTTTTTTTACGACAGGCTCTCTAGCTTTTTTAGTTTTAAATACTGTTGGAATATGTAGAAGAAAGCCACGCCATTTATAGTCCGAAACTTTGCGTTCATTTCCACTAATGAAGCTATGTAAATCAGTTGCTGATTCCCTATTGAATGCCCATAGCTGATGCCCTTTATGCTCAATAGAATAATATGCTTCATTAGGCCAGTCGAGGGCATGGATTTGATTAGTACCACAACTATTACACCTAACCGATCCTAAATCGAATCCGTGGCTTCTTGTTAAGTATTTTGAATGAGCCCAATTATTTGGTGAATAACCTTCAGGCAAATCAGTAATGGACTGTACAGAACCATGAAGCCCCTCAAAAAAAAAAGCTCCATGCCATTTATGGCCACAACTGTCACTTATAATGTGGTAATCAAAAAATTTGCTCTTCTGAAAGAAGGGAACATCTTTTTTAAAAGAAATTTTTACAACTTCAGCGAATTCAAATACTGCAATCCCATTGCAATTTTTGCAACGAACATCAACTTTATGTGGCATTGGGTTCCGCTCATATGTACCAGTCACCGTTGCTTCCTCGTAGCTCTAACGCCCAAAGCAGCGGCGAGTTTACGAGACCACCCGGCTTGCTGGCGATACTGGCTGGCTTTGTTAGTAGCGGCTATTAACCTTTTGCTAGTATTAGCCAACATTTATCAGCACCACCAACCAACAATTTTGCAGCTTTAGAAGCAGCTTTTTTGTGACCAAGATATACCGCTTGATACACAAGATCGCCAACTTCTGTTTTTCTTAAGTGCGGCGGAAGCTTATCGAAAATTTCGATTTTTCCATGTGCATCCTTCATTGCAGCCATCAAAACTGCATCCCGTAGTGCATACCAATCACCACCAGAATACCCAGAGTTGTAAAAATCACTCATTATTAATGCCTACTAACGCCTTGTACATGCGCTAGCGTTTTGGTAGTCCGAACGGCGAAGCCGTGTTGTTTGTGCTGCAACTTGTTATATGCCATTTTCAATTTGTTTTACATAATTAGTAAATTTTTCAGGCTCAATATCTGACACTATTAATGAAAACCTTGAATAAATAAATTGGTTATCTTGTTTTCTAAGCGGTATGAGATATGTATATCCCGACTTCAAGAAAACCGGACATACTGCTCTAGGAACGCTAGTGTCATGTCGAAGTGATACTTTCTGGCCTTCTTTAAGGTTGCCTTTAAGTACTTGAATTACCTTAGCTGTTGCACTCTCAGTTTTAGTGTATCTACTATTGTTACTTTGGTTAGTACTTGAAATTTCTACTACCAATACCTCATCGTAAGCTTCTAGTTCAGAGATGGGGTATTTTTCCGGCTCAACCCTGTTCTTACAGGCGTATGAGCCGCAAGAGAAAAGAATGAGTAGAATTGATAGATACTTAATTTTCATTTGTTTGCTCCGTGCATATAACGCCCGCAACATGCGCAGGTTGTAGTGGCGAGTTTTACTGTTAAGTTGCGAAGCAACAGTAAAACGAAACCACGGAAAACTGTCGCGCGCTTGCGCTTGTTATGTTTTTCCACTTACTTCCCCTAAGCCACAAGATGCAAAACCTCCACTTTTTTGAGAACAAGGTTTACAGTCATTAGACTCTCTATATGACATGGCCAATTCGATCAAGTTACCTTTATCCTGCATCAAAACCTTTTCATCTCTCGATGTCATCACAAAAAAGTTAATCGTATGCGCTCCCGAAAAGTAGACAACAAGCTCGTTATTCCCCCACTTGTCACCTGAAAATTTATATATATCTCCTTTTACACCTAAAGCACTCTCAATCTCTTCAATTTTCTTGGCTGTTATATTTGGACTCTCATACTCTGTTTTGAATTGTGACAAGGTTTGGTTCACTTGATCCTGAATGGATTTCACAATAGTTGATTTATCGGCCGCGCGAGCATAAATAACGTTTGTAGCACTAGCCCATGTACTGCTTTTCGGATAAAACACGAAAGGCAACCCTTGGCGTTTTCCTGAAAAGGGGTCTGCGACCCAAGCAGCGGGCGCGCTAAAATAGAAACAGTGATTATCCCCGTAAACATACCCATCTTCACCAAATGCCGTAGGCGAATTCAAAGTTAGCAAAATAACTAAAAGATGTTTTTTCATACTCCAGCCCTTCTCAAAAAACATAACGCCTCGTTAAGAGGCAAAAAATAGTTGTCTAAAATTAGCGACGTAGGAGCCAAAAGCCAACTGTTTTTTGTCCTTTTAAACGACTTGTTAAGCTGCATTTTTAAGCTGTCTTATTGACATGCTATAGTGATTAAAATGTCTATGACTGTCATTAAAAGTATTTTTCAACTCTTGTATTGCGTTAGTGTAAAGTGCGTCGTGAGATAACTTAGAACTAAGACCTTTTCTGGTAATTTGACTGCTGATATATTTTAAAATTGCAGACTGTAAAAAGTGCCCTCTAATAATTTCCCATAGCGATCTTCCTGAATCATTTATTAACTCTACAACATGATTGATTTGACTTTCACAAAAATGACGCTGTAACTGAGTATGATGTTTGCTAATTTTATTGGAATCTATATTAGCGCAGGATTGAGACTTCATATATCGAGAACAATTATCACCAATTACTTCTATATAAAGTTCATAGCAATCATTTGTTACATCAAAGTAAATTAATTCTTTCAAATTATCTGTTAATGCATCTATCCACTCTCTGAACTCTGATAATTCAAGATCATTGTCTTTGATCCAAAGCTTTGTAATTTCTGTAACCGCCTCCGAGATATAAAGAGTATTTTCAATGGAGTAACCATAAGTTGTGATAAGCCGTTCATGTTCAGGCAGTTTTCCTGTGAGAGACTTATAATCAGAATCTCTAGCTATAATAATATTTAAATTTTCATCAACTAATCGTTTAGTATATTTGTCTAGCTCACTAGAGCCATCTTTAACTTCGATCTTAAAGTTTGTAAAATCAAAATAATTAAATATAACTTCCCAAAAAAGGACATCATCATCCCCTTCAACATAAACTAATTTCTCACATCGGTGAAATTTGTTTAATACATTTACTGCATCTCCTGAATATTCTACGGCGCTCATTTATGGAGATCCTCCATATCAATGAGTTTATCTGAGTATTTACCAGCAACTTCAGGTGAGTGCGTTGCAACAATTAGTTGCGCATTAGGATTTAGTTGTTTTATCGCCGGTAATATTTCTCTTTGCCAAGACACATGCAAAGATAATTCAGGCTCATCAGCTATAAATATATAAGGTGCTTGACGTTGGAGTAGAGCTTCAGCAAACAAAATAATAAGCTGCTTCTCACCTGATGAAAGCTTTGGAATTGGAACGTTTCCATTTTTATTAACAGTTAAATGCCCATTACGAAACTCAAAGTTTTTATCCGTAATAAATGCTTTTAGTATTTTTAGGAAATCATCGCGTTGTTTAAATATTTCTTTTTCTTCTTTTTCCGCATCTAAAGACATCCTAACTACATTGCTTGTTTGTTTTATCCTTTCTAAGGGACTGAAATCAAAATCAATAGGTTCATCTTTTTGAGAGTTATCTATTGCGTGTCTCATTTTTTCAACACTTTCAGCAACTTTTTCAACATGGTTATTTATATCGACACGTACCTTAGCGTCTAATACACCAAGTTGACGGTATGCCGAAAGTAATTTTCTTTTTTCATCTTTTTTATCAAAATCTAAACTAAATCCAGATTTTTGATCGCTATCATCGGTATATAAAAGTGATGTAAGCACTTTCCTTTGAAGAGCTGATGAAACAGCTCTTGCTTTATCTGATAACTCAAGTTGATAAGTGGTTAATCTTTGTATTAAATCTTGGAGTATATGATCTACAGGTGTCGCACTTTTGGATTCTTGCCTTTCTCTACGGCTATGATCATAATCTTTTTTAATGCGATATACAGAAAGAGTGGTAATGTTTACTAATTCATTCATTCTATCTCGAATTTCTTCGGACTCTTCAATGATTCGTCTTCTGAAGTGTAAAGGAACATTTTCATCAGAACCTACAACCCTCAAATTGAACTTATTTTTAGATATCACATATTCAACATGTGTAAACCTATAATCACTTGAGATGATTTTTTTAACTTTAATTGTCTTAGTCTTATTTCCTTCACTAAGTTTAATTTCAACATAATCAAACTCAAAATCATCTAACCATTCAGTATCAACTGTTAAAACTGCATGAAGAATGCTCATAAATGTTGTCTTACCAGTTCCGTTTCTACCAATAATCACATTTACAGAATTATAGAAATTGGTTTCTATAGTATGCTCACCCCAGAAACCTGATATTTTTATATATTTAATTTTAAACACAATTCCCTCAGTTTAAATTTGGATTAATTAGTGCTTTGCAGCTTAACAGTTTATTCGTGTGCGTGCCTGATATTCTGGCGAGAGTCTGTCGAGCTTCGTCGTGTAACTTACTGATTTCATTAAGAAACCTTCCTTAGCAAGACCATTCCCTTCCAGAAAAGCGTGCGCGCACACTATTTCGGCCACGGTATGCCTACTATCTTGTAAACCCTATACCCTAACCCATTGATTCTATTGATGATTAAAATATCACCAGCAGAGAATACGGGCAAGCACGAAAACAAATCGTGCCATCAATTCAGCCGTTCGGGCAAATCATACTGTTTATACTCACAGTACGCCTTTGTATTCAGATTCCAGACAAAAAATAGCGCCAGAACGGCGCTATTTAAAGACAGATAAGGTGAAGATCACAGCGAGCCGCGTTGGCGTACCGCTTCAAATAAGCAAATACCGGTGGCAACAGAAACGTTCACCGAGCTGACTTCACCCGCCATTGGGATATTCACCAGGAAATCACAATGCTCGCGCGTTAAACGACGCATACCCGGGCCTTCAGCACCCATCACCAGCGCCAGAGGGCCAGTCATATTTTGCTGATAAATATTCTGCTCAGCCTCGCCGGCGGTACCACCAATCCAGATACCGCGCTCCTGCAGTTCTTTCATGGTACGAGCCAGATTAGTTACCTGAATATAAGGAACGGTTTCTGCCGCGCCACAGGCGACTTTAGCGGCTGTTGCATTTAGCGGCGCAGATTTATCTTTAGGAGCAATCACCAGATGCACGCCGGCTGCATCGGCTGTACGGATACAGGCACCCAGATTATGGGGGTCTGTCACACCATCCAGAATCAGAATAAACGGATGACCTTCGATATTGTCCAATACGTCGGGCAGCTGTTTTTCGCTCATGCCCTGTACCGGTTTACGCAGGGCAATAATGCCCTGGTGGTTGCCATCCACTTTCTGGTTCATTAAGCCTTTATCGGCTTCCCGAACCAGTAAACCTTGTTCTTCCGCCAGTTCCAGTACGCGTTGCATACGTTTGTCCTGACGGCCTTTCATCACCCAGATTTCCACCACCTGATCGGCGCTGCGTTGTAATAAAGTGGTGACGGCGTGTAAGCCATAAACGGCTTCTAATTTCATTCTGATTTCTCCAACAGCGGACCTTTCCGCCATTTAAAGCTTAACCGTTGGGAATGTTTTCTGAAGCAGCAACATGGATGTTGCGTCCGCCCGGCAGGCACAAAGATGTGCCTTCGGGGCGGCGGAAAGAAAATATTCGTAAGGATTAAGCGAATTTACTTCTTCTTAACGGTTTTACGAGCCGTTTTTTTACTGTGCTTCGCTTTGGTCGTTTTGGCCTTGGTCGCAGCACCTGCCTTTTTCGCATTCAGCTTCTGACGTTTGCTTGGCTTCTTGCTGGTGCCTTTTTTAGCGGCAGGCTTTTTGGAAGAACGCTTGCCATCATCATCCGAGTCATTAGCGGCGTGACGGCCCGAGGTTTTATCCGCCTGGGCTTTTTTAAAGCTATCGCGCTGGGAACGCCGTGGTTTAGAACCGGGCTTATTATCCGGTTCTTTTTTACCGGTCCCTTTTTTACCGGGTAGAAGGTCTTCCGTTTCACCTTCAGCACCCCGACGACGCGGCAAACGTGTGGGTGTCGGAAGGTCGGCCCCTTTGCGATTTTTATTCATCGGGGCGGTGGTTAATTCGAAGTCAATCTTGCGATCATCAAGGTCAACGTCCACCACTCGAACCCAAAGTTTGTCGCCCAGACGGAAACTGCGACGGGTACGTTCGCCGATTAGACGATGTTTCACCGCATCAAACTGGTAATAGTCGTTTTGCAGGGTGGAAATGTGCACCAGACCTTCAACATATACGTCTTTTAATTCGACGAACAAACCAAAGCCGGTAACAGCAGAAATCACACCTTCATATTCTTCACCGATGTGGTCACGAATATATTCACACTTAAGGAAATCCATCACATCGCGGGTGGCATCATCAGCCCGGCGCTCAGTAATAGAACAGTGTTCACCCAGGCTGATCATACGCGCGGTGTCGTACGGATAAATACGCCACTTTTGCATGTTCTTCGCGTCTTCCACACGGCGAACATGACGACATTCAATCTCGCTGCGAATCACGTGGCGAATACCACGGTGTACCAGTAAATCCGGGTAACGACGAATTGGTGAGGTAAAGTGCGTGTAGGCTTTATAGGCTAAACCGAAGTGCCCTTCGTTTTCAGGGTCGTAAACCGCTTGAGACAATGAACGCAGCAGTACCGTCTGAATTAAATGTGAATCCGGACGGTCTTCGATTTTCTTCAGTAACGCCTGATAATCCTGCGGCGACACTTCTTTGCCTTTATGCAGCGATAAACCTAACTCACCCAGGAAGCTGTAGAGATTTTCCAGCTTCTCCTGGCTCGGGCCTTTGTGCACCCGGAACAACGCCGGAATGTTGTAACGCTGGAAAAAGTCGGCCGCACACACATTGGCCGCTAACATACACTCTTCAATCAGCATATGGGCTTCGTTGCGTTCGGTTGGCACAATTTCCTGAATTTTGCGCTCGGCATCGAATACGATACGGGTTTCCACCGAATCAAAGTCCATCGCGCCGCGCTGTTCACGGGTTTTGCGCAACAGCTTGAACAGCTTATAAAGATTCTCTAAATGCGGAACAATCGGACGGTAATGTTTACGCCAGGCTTTGCCATCTTCGGTTAATGGCTTCTGCAGCATGTCCCACACTTTGTTGTACGTTAACCGTGCGTGGGAATGAATCAGACCTTCCATAAATTTATAGCCGGATAACTTACCCGCGGCAGAAATGGTGATTTCACACACCATTACCAGACGATCCACTTCCGGATTTAACGAGCATAAACCGTTGGATAGTTTCTCCGGTAACATGGGCACAACAAAGCCCGGAAAATACACCGAGTTACCACGCTCGTAGGCGTGATCGTCTAAGGCCGATTTCACTTTTACATAGTGAGATACATCCGCGATGGCAACGAATAAACGCCAGCCACCGGTCTTTTTGTTCGGTTCACAAAAAACCGCATCATCGAAGTCACGAGCGTCTTCACCATCAATGGTGACAAACGGCAGGTGACGTAAATCAACGCGGTTTTTCTTATCAGCAGCTTTTACCTGCTCCGGTAACTTCTCAGCTTCGGCAACAACTTCATCGGGCCAGTCAGCGGGAATATTATGGCTGCGAATGGCCACATCAATTTCCATACCCGGTGCCAGATGTTCGCCTAATACTTCAATCACTTCACCCATGGGTAATGCGCCAGGGCGAGGTTGCTGGGTGATCTGAACCACCACAAACTGGCCGTGCTCGGCTTTCTTTCTGCCGGCAGGGGGTACCAGAATTTCATGGCTGACGCGTTTATTATCCGGTTGAACCACGCCAACACCGGCCTGATCAAAGTAACGGCCTACGATCTGCTGGGTATTACGTTCCAGTACTTCAACAACTTTGCCTTCAGGGCGACCGCGACGATCCAGGCCTAAAATCTGTACCGCGACTTTGTCACCATGGAATACTTTGCCCATCTGGCGATTAGAGAGATAAACATCGTCGCCGCCGTCGCGCAGCACAAACCCAAAGCCATCGCGATGACCCATCACCATACCGGTGACCAGGTCGGCTTTACTCATCGGCATAAATTGATTGCGACGGTTGGAGATCAGCTGGCCGTCACGCGACATCGCAATCAAACGACGACGCAGGGCTTCAACCCGCTCTTCATCGGTTTCGCCCAGTGCGGCACACACATCAGAATGAGTCATTGGATGACCCTGCTGTTCCAGCAGCATCAGCAGTGCATCACGGCTGGCAACCGGATTATCGTAGCGTTGCGCTTCGATGGCGGCTTGTGGATCTTTAAACGTGCTGTTGCTGCCTTTGGCTGCAGCGCCCTTGGAAGGTTTTGACTTTTTCGTCATGGAATCCTGATTTCGGAGATGTCCGTAGGCCGGAACAGACGTTTAACAATAAGCACGCACAGCCGACCGGTGAATGATGGCCACAGTATAACCAGAAAAGCGCGTGGTTGCTGGTTTTAGTTAGGATGGCTGGCTGGCGCTAACCGAGCCATAAAGCAATCATGGAAGAGAATTTACAGCGCTTTAAAATTGATGCTGGCAGACTCACGCTGTTTACCTGCCTGTTCCAGTTTATTCAGGTATTCCGCCCACAGTTCGTCGTGACGTTCGCACAGGTGATGAAGATACTTCCAATCGTACAGACCGGAGTCGTGACCATCATCAAATATCAGCTTGAGGGCGTAGTTACCGGCCGGTTCCATGCTCAGCAACACCACGTCTTTTTTGCCGTACTGCAGCACCTCATTACCCACACCATGACCACGCACCTCGGCAGATGGCGAATGGACCCTGAGAAACTCAAAACTGAGCTGGTAAATCTTATCGCCGTACCCCAATTCGACGCTGCGACTGGCTTTACGTACTTTGATGGAGGAAGGAATCATTCTGTTACTCACAAATTGAAGGCGTGATGCCAGACAACGTCAAAGCCGCATCAGAAATGAGTGCGGCTTATGGTTATGACTTGCCGGTTATTTACAAAATAAACTGACTCAAATCCTGATCCTGCACCAGATTCCCCAGCTGTGCGTTAACGTAATCAGCGTCAATCACGACCGCGTCCGACATGTCCGTCGCGTCGAAAGAAATCTTTTCTAACAACCGCTCCATAATCGTGTGCAGCCGGCGGGCGCCGATGTTCTCTGTGCTCTCGTTCACTTCGAAAGCGATGTGAGCCAGGCGCTTAATGGCGTCGTCGGCGAAGGAAATCGTCAGACCTTCGGTTTCCATTAGCGCAACATATTGCTGCGTTAATGATGCGCTTGGTTCGGTCAGGATGCGCTCAAAGTCTTCCGGTGTGAGTGCTTCCAACTCAACACGAATTGGCAGACGACCCTGTAATTCCGGAATCAGATCAGACGGTTTGGACAGGTGAAACGCACCTGAGGCCACAAACAGAATATGATCGGTTTTGATCATGCCGTATTTGGTAGATACGGTGCAGCCCTCAATCAACGGCAGCAAATCACGCTGAACCCCTTCGCGGGATACATCACCACCAGAGCCACTTTCCTGACGTTTGGCTACTTTATCAATCTCATCCAGGAAGACGATGCCGTTTTGCTCAACCAGATCAACCGCTTTGGCTTTCACCTCATCCATATTCAGCAGGTTTGCGGCTTCTTCATCACGCAACTGTTTCTTGGCATCGGCAATCTTTAACTTACGTTTGGTTTTCTTATCGCCACCCATATTCGAGAACATGTTTTGCAGCTGGCTGGTCATTTCCTCCATGCCGGGAGGTGCCATAATCTCTACGCCAACATTCGGTGCCTGAGCAATATCGATTTCAATTTCCTTATCATCCAACTGACCTTCGCGCAGCTTTTTACGGAAAATCTGACGGGTTCCGGAATCTTCCTGTTTTGGTTCTTCGGTGGTATCCCAGCTGGTCGTGGCAGGCCGCGCCGGGGGCAATAGCGCATCAAGAATTCGTTCTTCTGCGGCTTCTTCGGCGCGCAGCGATACTTTTTCCATTTCCTGCTCACGCAGCATTTTGACGCCGGTTTCAACCAGGTCACGAATGATGGATTCAACGTCTTTACCGACGTAACCCACTTCGGTGAATTTGGTGGCCTCCACCTTAATAAAAGGCGCATTAGCGAGCTTGGCTAACCGACGGGCGATTTCGGTTTTACCGACACCGGTTGGGCCAATCATCAGAATATTCTTTGGCGTTACTTCATCACGCAGGTCAGCATCCAGCTGCATACGGCGCCAGCGGTTACGCAGCGCAATAGCCACTGCGCGCTTGGCATTATTCTGGCCAATGATATGACGATCTAATTCGTGAACAATCTCACGTGGGGTCATTTGACTCATGATTTATCTCCCGCCACATCGGTAGCGCTTAAACTTTCAATGGTGTGGTTGACGTTGGTAAACACACAGATATCGCTGGCAATCTTAAGGCTTTTTTCAACAATATCGCGGGCGCTCAGCTCGGTGTTCTCAAGCAATGCACGGGCTGAAGCAAGCGCATAATTACCCCCGGAACCAACACCAATGAGATCCTCCTCCGGCTGCAGCACATCGCCATTACCGGTGATGATCAGCGAGGCGGTGTGATCAGCCACAGCCAGAATGGCCTCGAGCTTGCGCAACGCACGATCAGAGCGCCACTCTTTCGCCAGCTCAACGGCTGCACGGGTCAGCTGACCGTTATGCTTTTGCAGCTGAGCTTCAAATTTTTCGAATAATGTAAATGCGTCTGCCGTTCCACCGGCAAAACCACCAATTACCTGGCCGTTGTATAAACGGCGAACTTTACGGGCATTTCCCTTCATTACGGTATTGCCCAGAGACACCTGGCCATCGCCGCCAATGACCACTTCATCACCACGGCGCACGGATACAATTGTTGTCATCGCTGAATCCTGATTCTGTTAGCACGAAACTTATAGATGATTCTGATATGGGGACACTGATCGAGAGTTCAAGAGCTTGTACCCCAGCAGCTCAATCCCGATACTGCTCGCTTCAACCAAGGTATTACCAGAAATCCACGTTGCCGGAACAGGTCATACATAAGTCCTGACGGCCAACGCTTTTTTAAATAAGAAGTACTTCTATGAAAATCGCCAAAAACACAGTCGTTCAATTGCACTACAGCCTGTATGACGATCAGGGCAACCTGATTGAAAGTACCCAATCAACCGGTGGCGACCCGGTGGCCTATCTGCAGGGCCATCAAAATATGATTCCGGGTTTTGAAAACGCGGTTACTGGTATGGAGGCCGGTGAGCAACAAAGCTTCACCCTTGAGCCAAAAGACGCTTATGGTGAGCGTAAAGACGGCAACGAACAACGAGTGCCGGTTAAGCACCTGCAGGGACCGAACACCACCAAGAAACAAAAGTGGCGCAAAGGCATGGTTGCCTGGGTGGAAACCCCTCAGGGTACTCGCCAGGTCACTGTTGTAAAAGTGGGTCATTTTATGGCGGATGTGGATACGAACCATCCGCTGGCTGGCCAGGCGCTGCGCTTTGATGTGGATATTGTCAACGTACGTGCGGCAACACCGGAAGAAATTGAACACAAACACGCCCATGGTGTCGGCGGCCACCAGCATTAATCGCTGGTCGATACTCAGAGCAATCGGAAACTTTTATATTTTCCATTCCACGCATCGGCTGAAGTAACAATGCAACGCCGATGCAATCGCACCGCCAGTGGTTATGGAAAACACCGGCGGCGCTCTGCTGTATTAGCCATCAAAATGGCAACACTCTATTCCGCAAACATCCACACATAATATTCGTCGCGCTGAACGTCGTACCAAGTCTCTTTTACTTGGGTTTTAACTGTGACGCGTTTCACTTTTTCCAAAGTTTCTTTATCCATGCTAACGCTGGACCGATCATTCTTAACTCGCGTGTTTAAATACGAAATACTGCTCACCTCGACCCCCTGGCGAGCCGCCAGTCGCTCTCTTGCGCGTTGCAAAGCGCACTCCTGCTGGGCGTAATGACCCTGAATATGAAAGCCACACGACGCAACAACGCCATCTCCCGGATTCAGCAACCATTCAGGTTGGCCTTGTTTTACTGCCACCGGTTTACAAGACGACAATATTGAAATGGTAAAAACAACAGCGATTTTTTTCGCTGCATTGGTAAAAAGCTGGCGCATTTTTGATCTCCTTCACAAGTCTTAAATCCTGTGTAGCATTTTGCCATATCATTCGCTATTCTCGACCAACATTCTTTATTAATAGCCGCTTCAATCAAGGAGAGGAAGATGATGATTCGTAATATTTTTGCAGCTGCTGCAGCCACCATGCTGGTAGCTTGCGCATCTAACCAACCAGCACCTCAGCCAGTCGCCAGCTGCGTGTTCGCTGACGGTTCTGGTCAGGCAGCGCCTGAATGGGTATGTGGCGCTCCGGTTAACGGCATTGATCTGTCTGCTGTTGGCTACGCCGACAAATCTGGCGCAGGCCCTAACTTCATGAAACAAATGGCTGCAACTGCCGCTCGTGTTGAACTGGCGCAGACCATGAAAGTTGAAGTTCAGAATATGATCAAACAGTTTGCCGAAACTACCGGCGCAGGCGACAGCGAAACGGTTGACCGTGTAAACACCTCTGTTACGAAGCAGATCACTAAAGAAACTCTGGTTGGTTCTAAAATCTTCCGTCAGATGCCAACCCCAAGCGGTGGCATGGTGGTGCTGGTTGGTTTAGATGCTGACACCGTTACCAAACTGTCTGAGCAAGCGCTGAAAACTTCTATGAAGAACGAGCGCGCTCTGTGGCAAAAATTCCAGGCGGAGAAGTCTTTCGACGAATTGGCTTCTGAAATTGCCAACATGGAATAAGTTGTAACGACTTTAGAAAGAGCCGGCCTTGTTGCCGGCTTTTTTGTTTGATGCAGGAGATTTTGCAATGAAAAAGGTTCTATTACTGGTCGCAGCTGTGTTGTCAGCTTCGATTGTTCATTCTGATAGCGAGATGGATGAATATCAGAAATGGCGTAAAAAAGAGCTACAGAGTTTTCAGAGTTATCTGGATGAAAATGACAAAGCGTTTATTAAATTTCTGAAGGAACAATGGAAGCCGGTAGAGGTAAAACCGGCAGAAAAACGTGATCCACAACCGAAGCCAACGACCTTTCCTGAGGCTCCCAAGGTGAAGGCCACTCCGGCTCCGGTAACGACACCAGTGCCTGTACCGGTTCAACCTCCGGTGATGAAAAAACCTGAACCGAAAAAACCGGTAGCCGTTGTCGAACCTGATATTACCCAGAAGCCCAGCGTCGTTAAAAAACCTGAGGTCAGCCCAGCAATCGAGATCAAGAGTAAGTCAGTCCGCACGGCAAGTTTTAATTTCTACGGTAACCCGGTAAAAATTGAATATCCGAAAAACTTCAAACGCATCTTTGCCGGAAAATTGAACAGCGAGAAAATTGCAGCTTATTGGCAGTACCTGGCCAGCAAAGAGCATAAGCCGACCATTGAACAGCTGAAACAAACGGCAACACGACTGAAGTTAAATGACTGGGGTACTGCCTTATTATTTGATCGCTTCGCCGGCTCGATTCTGCGTCAGGAAACCAGTCGCCGTCTGACAACCTGGTTCTTACTGGTAAAATCCGGGTTTGATGCTCGGGTGGCTTACAATAATAAACTGCATTTATTAATTCCATCCCGACAAGATCTGTTTGGCGTTACCTTCTTCAAACTCGGTGGCAAAAAGTATTACGCCGTTAATCTGAATGGTAGGCAACTGAAGCCCGGTAAAGTGTTCACGTACGGAGGGCAACATGGCGCCGGTTCTAAAACACTGGATTTCAGCCAGCCGAACGAATTTGTTGCCCAGGGTAAACACACCAAACGCGCATTAAAATTCGCATATGGTGGTAAAGACTATCGAATCATGGTGGATTACCCGGCGCGCTATGTTTCCTACTTCAACAGCTTCCCACAGCTGTCTTTACCCAACTACTTCAAAGCTGGCCTGCCCGCTGTGACGTCGGCTTCGCTGCTTGATCAGTTGCGTCCGGTTGTTGCCGGACAAAGTGAACAGGAAGCCGTGAATCGTCTGTTACGCTTCGTCCAAACGGCGTTCAAGTACAAAACCGATGATCAGCAGTTTAAAGAGGAAAATTACCTGTTCCCGCTGGAAACGCTGCACTACCCATATTCTGACTGTGAAGATCGTGCTGCACTGTTTGCCTGGTTAACCGAAAGCCTGCTGGGTCTGGATGTGATTATTCTCGATTATCCCGGTCATGTGGCGACCGCAGTCCGCTTTAACAGCAAAGTAAAAGGAGATGCATGGCAATATCAGGGCAGCCGTTATGTGGTCGCAGATCCAACCTACATTAACGCTAACGCAGGTATGACCATGCCGCAGTTTGCCGGTAAAGCACCGAAAGTTCAGCAGTTCTGATTTTTCTCTGCCCGCAGGCTGAGCAGAGTTATGTTTGGCCTGCTAATCACCCCCCAACATCACAAGATGTTGTTGCCACGAAATACACGTTGCCACCAGCTTGCTACTGGTTTTTCAACTCATCGGCGTTTACCCTAGCCGCCGTGATTAGATCAACAAATGAAGAGAGAGCGCCATGTCCGCTTTATCCGTGGCCGTTGTACCGGTAACTGCCTTCGCTCAGAATTGCACCATTCTGATGTGTAACAACACCAAACAAGCTGCCGTTATTGATCCCGGCGGCGAAGTCGGCCGTATTAAACAGCAGCTGGAAAAAATGGGGGCCACCGCCCGCAAAATTCTGTTAACCCATGCTCATATCGATCATGCCGGAGGCACCGCTGAACTGGCCAGGGAACTTGATCTGACCATCGAAGGCCCTCACGAGGGCGACTTGTTCTGGATTCAGAGCTTGCCGCAGCAGTCGGCGATGTTTGGCTTCCCGGCGGTGGAAAGCTTCACTCCAGATCGCTGGCTGAACGATGGTGATGAAGTCGAAGTCGGGGAGCTGACGTTCCGGGTCATCCATGCGCCGGGGCACACTCCCGGACACGTGGTGTTTTATAACCCGCAGCAAAAGCTGGCTTTTGTTGGTGATGTGTTGTTTAACGGCTCGATTGGCCGTACCGATTTTCCTCGGGGCAATCATGCTGAGCTGGTCAGCTCGATACGTGACAAGCTGTTTCCGCTGGGAGATGACATTGAGTTTATTTGTGGCCATGGCCCGAACTCGACCTTTGGCCATGAGCGCCAGCACAATCCGTTTGTATCTGACCACCGAGGCTAGTCAGGCCAATAAAAAGGTGGAATTAAAAATGGCACCCGAAGGTGCCATGTTTGCTCTTCAGCAACCGTCGTTATCACTCATCGAGTGGCTTAGCTTTCACCGCGATACGACTGGTCTGTAAAGACTCCAGCTGCTGCTGTCGTTCTTTGCTCTGGATTAACGCCAGGTCCATTTTCTCGTTGTAAATATCCAGCCAGGTGCGCGAACCAGGATTCATTCGAGCAAGATCACGCATGCCTTGTTTTAACGCACTGAGGTGTAACTGGTAGCTTTTTTCCTGAGCCAGAAACTGCTGTTTAAATGCCGTGGCGCTGCTGCTGTCGAGTACATTGCGGGTATCTATGGCTGTTTCACGAACCTGCTCCATGGCGGCTTCGATTGTTGCCAGGCGCTGCAACGCCGGCTCAAAGTTCCGCTGCTGAACATACACAACTTTAGGCTGGGTGAACTTGATCACCAATACGGTAATAGCAATTGATGCTCCGACCAGTGCCATTAATACGATGGCAATCAGCATGTTCCGGTGGGTACTGACGTTACTTTCGAGAATACTCAGACGCTGACCATCACTGAGATCGTACTCCTCTTCCCTGCTATCCCTCACCATTTCACCCCGCTCCAGAAAAACAGATTTGTACAGACAGTGTAGCAGCTGAGGGAAGAATCGCCTGAAAACGAAAAACCGTGCCGAAAAGACAAAATCATGACCCGCCATGGTCCCAAAATCGCGACCGCCTCCGTGTGAATGGCCCGGTATTGTTACAAATAGGATGGTATGGAGAGGATACGAAGGTGGCGTCAGGAACCCGCAGATGAGGAAATACCGAGCGGCCGGGTCATGCCCGGCCAGAGAACAATCCAGTTACACCAGGCCAATATCTGCCAGTTGCTGATCATAGCCAATGCGGAAATTGGGGTATTTCAAACGATAACCCAGGTCTTTAATCCGTTTATTAGAACACCGACGATTGGCCCGGCGCGTTGCCTCTGGCAGATCGTGGTCGTCTTCAACATCGCCAATCCGATCTTTCATCCACTCAAGCACATCAAACAGAGTGGCGGGTTCATCGTCGCTGGCCAGATACACATCCTCCAGCGGCTCATCGCTGAGTGCCTTTTCGACCAGGATTTTCAGCACGCCAACACAGTCATCGCGATGAATACGATTGGTCCAGACCGGTGGTTCGGGGTCGCAGTGCCCACCCTGCTTCGCCTGTTCGATCATGCGGTTACGACCAGGACCATAGACACCGGTCAGACGAACAACGGTGCCCGGCAGCTTGTCTCTCAACAGGGCCTGTTCGGCGGCCAGCATTTCTTTACCGGCAAAGCTCGATGGTGTGGTTTCAGAATGTTCGTCTACCCATTCACCATCCATCTGATGATAAACGCTGGAACTGGAGACAAACACAATCCGTTTTGGCTTCATCGGCCGCACGGCCCGCAGTACATTGCGCAAGCCTTTGTAATAGTACGTGTGATAACCCTCTTTGGAGAACACTGGGGATGCGACGCTGTATACCACCACATCGATATCGGTCGGTAAGTCGAGCAAACTTTCCGGATCAGCAACATCCGCTCTGACCAGTTCCACGCCATCAGCGATGGCTTTATTCGAACGACGCACACCGTAAACCTGATGACCAGACTGAGCTAAGTCCCCGGCAAGATGCCCCCCGATATCACCCGCACCTACAACCAGAATCCGAGCCATGTACTTCCCTCCAACTTTTTATTGTCTCTCTGCTTATCAGCCTAGCAGGCTTTATTTCAGCCGGATCGGCAACGCTCTGCTGGATCTCCGGCGCTCTTATAGATAAGCTAAATCAATTGAAGCATACCTATACAAGCTGATTATCAGCCTGGGGCTGCTAAACCTTTTTATAAACGAGATTTGTCATGACATTAACCGAGCTGAAGTACATCGTCACCCTCGCTCAGGAGCGTCATTTTGGTCGTGCTGCTGAAAAGTGTTTTGTCAGCCAACCGACCCTGAGCGTAGCGATAAAAAAGCTTGAAAGCGAGCTGGAAATTGCGATTTTTGAACGCAGTAAAAGCTCCGTCACCATTACTCCGCTGGGTGAAAAAATCATCATTCAGGCGCAAAAAGTGCTGGAAGAATCGCGTTCCATCAAAGAAATTGCTAACGCTGGTAAGGATCAGTTATCCACACCGTTAAAAATCGGCGCCATTTTTACCATCGGTCCTTACTTGTTTCCCCATCTGGTGCCACAAATACACCAGCTGGCAACCACCATGCCGCTGTATCTGGAGGAAAACTACACCGGTGTATTACGTCGCCAATTACGCGATGGTGAACTCGACGCTATTATTGTTGCCCTGCCATTTACCGAACCCGATGTCTTAACCCGCCCTCTGTACGATGAAAACTTCGTTGTTGTACTGCCGAAGAATCATCCATGGGAAAGCCAGACCACCATTAATCCAGAGCAATTGATTGATGAAGATCTGCTGATGCTGGGCGAAGGCCACTGCTTCCGTGATCAGGTATTTGAAGCTTGTCCGGCGCTGAGTAATAAGCACCACACCCGACTCGGTACCGTCACCGAAGGCAGTTCGCTGGAAACTCTCAAGCATATGGTTGCCACAGGTCTGGGCATCACTGTTCTGCCAGAGTCGGCGGTGAGTAATCTTGATCAGAACCTGGTAACGACCAAGCCATTTGCGCAGCCAGCACCCAGCCGCACCGTGGCCTTAGCCTGGCGCACCAGCTTCCCCCGCGGCCAGGCAGTGGACCTGTTGCTTGAAACCGCGCGCCAGTGCCGTATCGGCTGATTCAGCAGGCCAGTACTATTGAGGAAAACCTGTGGCGAAGCTGAGTAAACTCACCGATCTGAAAGGGGTTGGCCCCAAGCTGGCAGAGCAGCTGCACAAGCTGCATATCGCCAGTTTAGCCGATCTCTATTTTCACCTGCCGTTTCGTTATGAAGACCGCAGCCGGATTACTCCGATTGGTGGCCTGCAGCCGCAGCGTCCAGCGGTGTTTCAGGGAGAAGTGCGGGTCGCCAACATCGTCTTTGGTAAGCGCCGCAGCTTATTAGTAAAACTGCAGGATGCATCCGGGGTGATTAGCCTGCGCTTTTATCACTTTACCGCGGCCCAGAAGAAACAATTCAGCTCCGGCACCACGTTGCGGTGTTATGGCGAGCCGCGCCGCGGTGCCAGCGGTTTAGAAATCTATCACCCAGAATACAAAGTGCTCGAAGACGGTCTGGATGAAGAACTGGAAGCCAGCCTGACGCCTGTGTACCCGGCTACCGACGGTATTTCGCAACAACGTTTGCGCTTATTGCATGAGCAAGCCCACGGTCTGCTGCGGGATCATCAGGTTGATCTGGTGGATTTATTACCCCGTGAATGGCTTAGCCAATGGCGTTTACCGACTCTCGAAGAATCGTTACTGTTTCTTCACCAACCGGATCGAGATACCGATCTCGCCTACCTGTTATCCGGCCAGCATCCGGCACAAAAGCGCCTGATTCTGGAAGAGTTGTTGGCCCATCAACTGTCGCTGCATAAAATCCGCGCGCAGGTTCAGGCACATCAGGCGCCAGCAATTCACTGCAAACAGAGTCTGCAGCAGCAACTACTGCGTCAGCTACCGTTTACACCGACCGGTGCGCAGCAGCGGGTAGTGACAGAAATCGAGCAGGATATTCAGCAACCCTACCCCATGCTGCGACTGGTTCAGGGAGACGTTGGTTCCGGTAAAACTCTGGTGGCAGCGCTGGCAGCCTGTGATGTGCTGGAAGCTGGATATCAGGTGGCACTGATGGCACCCACGGAGATACTTGCCGAACAACATCTGCAGAATTTATCCGCCTGGTTTGAACCTCTGGGCATTCGTTGTGGCTGGCTGGCAGGTAAGGTTAAAGGTAAAGCCAGAACCCAATCTCTCAGTGATATCGCTGATGGCAGTGCACAGCTGGTAGTCGGTACTCACGCACTGTTTCAGGAAGACGTAAGATTTGCCAAACTCGGTCTGATCATCATCGATGAACAACACAGGTTCGGTGTGCATCAGCGTCTGGAACTGCGCGAAAAAGGTATTCAGATGGGGTTATCACCGCACCAGCTGATTATGACTGCGACCCCCATTCCCCGCACACTGGCGATGAGTGCATATGCCGATCTCGACACTTCAGTCATTGACGAATTACCACCGGGTCGCAGCCCCATTACGACGGTGGCGATTGCCGATAATCGTCGCCCGGAAATTATTCAGCGGGTCAGTGCTGCCTGTACGCCAATCGCACAGGGCGGTGAAGGCGCGCAGGCTTATTGGGTATGCACCCTGATCGAAGAGAGCGAAGCACTGCAGTGTCAGGCCGCCGAGAATACTGCCGAAGAACTGAAACAAGCGCTGCCACACTTGCGCATCGGCCTGGTACACGGCCGCATGAAACCCGCTGAAAAAGCCGGGATCATGGCGTCGTTTAAAGCCCATGAACTGGACTTACTGGTGGCGACAACAGTGATCGAAGTGGGAGTGGACGTACCCAATTCCAGCCTCATGATTATCGAAAATCCGGAGCGTTTAGGCCTGGCGCAATTACATCAGCTGCGAGGTCGGGTTGGCCGCGGCAGCGCCAAATCTCATTGTGTGCTGCTGTATAAATCGCCGTTGTCTTTTACCAGCAAACAGCGGCTGCAAGTGATGCGAGACAGTCAGGATGGATTTTATATCGCAGAACAGGATTTACAGATTCGTGGCCCCGGTGAAATGCTTGGCACCCGTCAGACCGGCTTGCAAATGCTACGTGTTGCCGACTTACAGCGCGATGGCGATTTATTACCCCAGGTTCGGGAAATGGCCGAACAGCTTTGGAACCACCACCCGCAAACGGTGGAACCGTTGATTCAGCGTTGGTTGGGTGAAGCCGAACGTTTCGCCAACGTCTGATCGTTCGTTGACCCTGACCACAATTTTCCGCTCATTAAAAAAATCCCGATTCCAGCGGGCGAGCTTGCCAGCCTGAACTATATTTAAGGCAGACAAATTTGACGCTGAGCGGTATTGGCCGCAAATCATAAGGATTTTAGTATGGCTATCCCCGCTACAGTCATGAAAGTGCTGGATGACTGGCACGTCCCCTATTCACTGACCGATGACGAAGAAGTTTTTCAGCTTATGCAAAGTAACCCTCCCGCCTCCTACTCTGCCAAAGTGGCCAACGTTGTTTTCCTCAAGGACGGAGATGGCAAGGTTCAGGTCGTTATCCCGGGCAATCGCTTACTGGATTTAAACATGCTGGCGCATGAGTTTGGTCGTCAGTTCACAGCACTGTCCGGCGAAGAGCTGCAACACTTAAAGAACAAATTTGGTTTGGATGAATTTCCGGCGCTGCCGCAAGTCACGGGGGTCGATTCACTGGTGGATGAGACCCTGCTCGAACAACCGGAGCTGTTTATCGTATCCGGCGCTGAACACGAGTGGTTGAAGGTACCGACGGACGATTTCCGCAATCTCACCTCAAGCTCTCATGTTGGTAATTACACCGCACCGCTGGCCAGTGAAGTCCACCTCAACAGCCAGGACCAGGACCTGGATGATGTCCATGCTGCCATTCGACAGTTTACCCCGATGCGTATAAAACAACGGCTTGAGGAAACCCTGGATTTACCGCCTTTGCCGGAAACAGCACGGAAAATTATTGATTTGCGGGTGGATCCGAATGCCGACACCGTCTCGCTGGCACAGGCTGTGGAACTCGATCCTGGTATGTCAGCGCAGGTAGTCAGTTGGGCGCGTTCACCCTATTACGGCGTGCGCGGAGAGATTAAAACCGTCGAAGATGCGGTGTTAAGGGTGCTGGGGTTTGATCTGGTTATTAACCTGGCGCTGGGCCTGGCTCTGGGGCGCAGTCTATCGGTTCCCAAGGAAGGTCCTCACGGTTACGCACCGTTCTGGCAGCAAGCTGTGATTACCGCGACATTATGCGGCGAGCTGGTGCGTATGATTCCGGCAAGACACCGTCCGAGTCAGGGGTTGGCCTACTTATGCGGTCTGATGCACAACTTCGGATTCCTGGTGCTGGGGCACGTATTCCCACCACAGTTTTCGTTGGTTAATCGCCATATTGAAGCCAACCCACACATCAATCGCTTTTACATCGAGCGCCATTTGCTGGGCATGACCCGCGAACAGGTGTCCAGCTGCTTGATGCAACAATGGCGGATGCCGGAGGAGCTGGTCACGGCCCTGCGGCAGCAGCACAACGCACAGTTCGACGGCGAGCATAAGGAATATGCACAGATTCTTTATGTTGCTACCCGCAGCCTGCGTCGCCATGGTTTTGGTGACGGACCGTTCGAATTACCGGAACAGTACATTCTTGATGATCTGGGACTTACTCAGGAAAGGGTTGATGAATTAACCGCAAATGTTATGACCAAGATGGATGATCTGAATGAGCTGGTAAGCCTGCTCAATAAATAACGTAACGGCCTCTGACAGACCCGGATAACAGTGTTTGCAGAGGCCATGCCCCGATCAGGAGGCTTTAGCTATCCGATTGTCGGTTCCAGCTCAAACATTCTTCCAGCGTCACCCCTTTACCACCAAAAATATCCAGCGCACTGCCAATGGTTAAATCGACCTTACCGTTGGATAACTCGTGCACCCGCTTTAAGTCGTCCAGAGAACGGGCGCCACCAGCATAGGTCATAGGAATGGTTGAATGCTCGCCGAGCATGGCCACCAGCTGCTCATCAATACCGGCCTGTAAACCTTCCACATCGGCGGCATGAATCAGAAACTCGTCACAGTGGCTGGCCAGCTCACGCAGATTCTTAGCGTTCACTGCAGTAGCGGTAACCGTCTGCCAGCGATCGGTGGCAATGTTCCAGCCATCATCGGTTCGGCGACAACTTAAATCGAGAATCAGACGATCTTTACCGGTCTCTTTTTTCAGCTGTTCTAAACGCTCCCAGCTGAACTGACCGTCTTCAAACAAATACGAAGTGACAATCACATGAGAAGCTCCCGCTTCCAGGAATTCAGCGGCATTACCCTGGTTCACCCCGCCACCAAACTGTAAACCCTGCGGCCAGGCCGCCAGTGCTTTTAAAGCTTCATCTTTATTGCCCGGACCGAGCGCAATGACATGGCCACCGAGTAAATCATGCTTGCGATACAGCTCAGCGTAATACGCCGCATCGTGATCACTGACGAAGTTAGTATCAGCACCCTGATCATTCAGGCTGCCACCAACAATTTGTTTTACCTTGCCTTGGTGAAGGTCAATGCATGGGCGAAATTGGGTCATAATTTTCTCGGTATCGAAAAATACATTCTTAAATACTTCTCAGAATTTTCTGATTAACCCGCGCGCATTTTTAATAACGCAGCAATATCAAAACTGCCATCGTCGCGGGTTTGGTATTTATTCCAGTCCGGTTTTTTCCGGTCCACAGCCACCATGGTCATACGGTCGGCCAGTTCATTACCTTCTGTACCTGCATGTGCTTTCACATGAGACAGAATTAATTTGTCTTTGATTGTATTAAACAACGCGTAAGCCCGTTTAATCATTTCTAAATTCTGGATGTCACCGTCTTTGCGTTTCCAGCCACGCTTTTCCCAACCCGGTGCCCAATCGCGGATGCACTGAATCGAATACATCGAGTCACAACGAACCTGGGCTGTTTTACCCTGGGCAATGACTTTTTCCGATAACACCAGCGACTGATACAAAGCATTCAGTTCAGCGGAATTATTGGTGCCGTTTGGATTGTACATGCCGTACCACAGCTGGATCAGCTGATCGGCACGGTAAATGGCGATACCAGAACCCGCCTTGCCAGGATTCGGCTCACAGCCGCCATCACAATAAAAGGTATAGTCAGTAGTGAAGGTTTCGGCTTTGGCAGCAGGTTTCGGCTTGGCTTTGCCTTTGGCCTTAGAGCCGGACGCAGCCGCTTGTATCGTTGCCGGGCGACCATAAGCCGCCAGCGCTTCAGCCTCGCTGGTAAAGGATTTATAGCGCGCGCCCGGAAAGCCATCGACCTGTTTCTTCGCCGTTGGCCAATCTCTGTAGATACCTGGCTTATGACCAGTCCAAATCACGTAAAACTTTTTTGCCATTCACTTTCCGCTATTCTGCATTCAACCCAAGACGGACTGTTTCGATCAGGTTGCGCATCTTAGCAGAAAAGCACCTTTACGGGCCTCATTAAACATTGGTAACCTTCGGTCACTTAGAAAAATAACCCGATCGAATACGATACAGGTGCCTGATGATTGAATTAACCGTGAACGGCGTAAAACATGCGCTGGATGTTGAAGCAGATACACCACTGCTGTGGGTCGTGCGTGATTTTCTTGACCTCAAAGGCAGTAAATTTGGTTGTGGTGCCGGTTTATGCGGTGCCTGCACCATGCATTTAAATGGTATGCCAATCCGTACCTGCATCACTCCGGTCACTGCGGCGGCTGGCCAGCATATCACCACCATTGAAGGTGTTGGCTCGCCCGATAACCTCAGCACCGTGCAACAAGCCTGGATCGATAATAACGTGCCACAGTGTGGTTATTGCCAGTCAGGCCAGATTATGGCAGCGACGGCTCTGTTGCGGGACAACCCAACGCCATCCGACCAGGATATCGATAATGCCATGAGCGGTAACATCTGCCGTTGTGGCACCTACCCTCGTATCAAAAAAGCCATTAAACAAGCTGCGGGCAATTTATCCGCAGAACGCAACAGCGACTTGTTCAAGGAGGTGACCTATGGTTGATTCAACGAACACTTCGATAAGTCGCCGTACCTTCCTGAAAGCCACTTCGGTTACCGGTGGTGGTCTGATGATGACCATGGCTTTACCGGCCTGCAGCACGCTGAAAAATGGTGGTGTAAATGTTGATAACGGTAAAGAAGGCTGGGATTCCAACGCCTGGGTGCGCATCGATACCGATAACACCATTCATTTTGTACTCGACCGTACCGAGATGGGTCAGAACACCTACACGGGCATGACTTCATTATTGGCGGAAGAACTGGAAATTGATCCAGAGGTGGTCGAAGTTGAATTCGCCGGTGTTGATTCTGCTTACCGGAATACCATTTATAAATTGCAGATTACCGGCGGCAGCACCAGTGTGAGTTCCAGCTGGCAGGTCATTCGCGAATGTGGCGCTGCAACCCGTATGATGCTGATTCAGGCCGCTGCGAATACCTGGGGTGTTAAAGCCGATCAGTGCTATGCCGAACTGGGTCATGTTATTAACAAAAATAACGGAAAAAAAATCGCTTACGGTCAGCTGGCAACCATTGCTGCAACTTACGCCATTCCTTCCGATATTACGCTGAAAGATAAATCCGAATTTAAAGTGATCGGTAAATACAACAAGCGCCTGGATGCGAAAAAGAAAGCAACCGGTACCGCTGACTTTGGCATCGATACCGATCTGCCGGGCATGTTGTACGCGGTTGTAACCCGTGCGGGTCGTTGGGACAGCAAGGTTAAAAGTTTTGATGCCAGTGCGGCGAAGAAAGTGGCCGGTGTCGTTGATGTGTTCGAAATTAATGCACCAGCTGCAGTAGGCGTTGCCGTGGTTGCCAAAAGTTACTGGCAAGCGCGTAAAGCCCAACAACAGTTAACCGTTGAGTGGCACAACAGCACATTAAATAACGTCAGTGATGACAGCATCTTCCGGCAGTATCAAACCGATATGGCAGAAGACAGCGGTAAAAACGTGCGTGATGAAGGTGATATTTCCGAAGCACTGGAGTCAGCCTCTTCGACAATCACGGCTGAATTTAAAATGCCATTCCTGGCTCACGCAACACTTGAGCCACAGAACTGCACCGCTTGGGCGAAAAAAGACGGTATGGAAATCTGGGCGCCCACTCAGGGTCCGAGCATGGCACAGGTTGCTGCCGCGAAAGCCAGCCGTTATTCGCTGAACGATATTAAGGTCAACGTCACCTTTATCGGAGGTGGTTTTGGTCGCCGTATTAATAACGACTTCGTGGCTGAAGCCGCAGCCATTTCCGACAAGCTGCAACAGCCGATTAAATTAATCTGGTCGCGTGAAGAAGACACCAAGCGTGACTTCTATCGTCCATCCAGTTATCACCAGCTAACGGCAACGTTAGATCAACAAGGTGATATCACCGGTTGGCAGCATCAGATGGCTGGCTCTGGTGTGTTCGATTATTTTGTTGGTGAAGCGGCTCCGGCTCAATACCCATTTGCTCCCAAATTTATGTACGGCATGTTAGAAAGCGCCGGTAAAATGGGTGAAGGTATTATTGCACCGGCAGACGGCTCCATTTTTGAGGGTGCCGGAGCCTTACCTTATGAATTTGAGAGTATTTCCGTCGACTATAAAAAATCCGACTCCGGTATTTTAGTCGGTAACTGGCGCAGCGTCGGTTTCTCACACAACGGCTTTATTACCGAAACTTTTATGGACCAGCTGGCTGACAGCCAGAAGAAAGATCCGGTTCAGTTCCGCCTGGATTTACTAAAAGGTCATCCTCGTGCCACTAACGTGCTGAAAACAGCAGCCGAGAAAGCTAACTGGGGGTCACCACTTCCGGGTTGTACTCAGGGTGTTTCGCTGCACAAATCGTTTGGTACCTGGGTGGCTGAAATTGCCGACGTCGAAGTCAATGGCAGCCGCCTGAAAGTAAAACGTGTGGTGTGTGTGGTCGACTGTGGTCAGGTAGTAAACCCGGACACCGTTGAGGCACAAATGGAAGGCGGGATTATTTTCGGTTTAACCGCCACTTTGTACGGAAAAATCACCATCGTGGATGGCGAGCCACAGCAAAATAACTTCTACGATTATCAGTTGTTGCGTATGAACGAATCGCCGGATATTCAGGTTCATATCATCGACAGCGATGAAAAACCGACGGGCGTTGGTGAACCAGGTGTTCCACCAATTGCTGCGGCAATCGCTAATGCGGTCACCCGTAAAACCGGCCAGCGTTTTAATAGTTTGCCACTGGAACTGAAGAGCTGATCTTTTAAAGCACTGGAGCAAAGAACGCCGCACATTTAACGTCGACACGCAGCAAGTCCGTCCATGTATGCTCTCTTATAGCGTCCCTGCTATAAAAGGTCGACTCATAAATATCTGGCGCTCTTTACTCGGGTAAACCGCAACGGCTTTCTGATTTATCAGATTCGGTAGTGTATTTAATCAGAGCGACCTTGAGCAGCAGGGATGCTGCACCAGAGCCTCGAGGGACATATTCACGGCGTGTCACGAGATTAAATTCGCTACCGGATCAGCAACGACGACTAAAAGTACCTCATGAACGGCAGTAACTGGCACCTTTTACAACAGCTTCTGTACTGGTTAGATCAGGGAATTGAACCCTGGTTAGCAACCGTACTGGAGACCTATGGCTCTTCGCCACGCCCGGTTGGTTCTCTCATGATGTATCACCCGGATAAAGGCGTCGTAGGTTCATTGTCCGGTGGTTGTATCGAGCAGGAGTTAATCGAACAGCTTTCAAACAGTGAACCAAGCTGCCCAACCGTCATTCGTTACGGCGGTGATGCCGAACAACAACAACGCCTGCAACTGCCTTGCGGCGGCCATCTCGATGTACTGCTGGAAAAAGTCGATCAAAACCAACAATTCCATTTTCAGCAATTATTGTTGGCATTAAAACAGCGTCATCATATTGGCCGTCAGATTAATTTAGTCAGCGGTGAACTCAACATCATCGATGACGAAAACCTGCCAAAAGATATACAGCGTGACGGCGATATTATTCAGCACGCATTACGGCCCCACGATAAATTATTAATGGTGGGAGCTGGTGAAGTCGCACGCTGCGTTGCTGAAATTGCAAAGAACCTCGAATTCGATATTACACTCTGTGACTTTCGCGATGAGTTTCTGCAAGGATGGCAGGTCGATGGCGTCACTGTTATTAAAGGAATGCCCGACGATCTGATTGCCGAATCTTTCACCGATAAACACTGTGCCATTATTGCACTGGCACACGATCCTCGCATCGACGATATGGCGATGTTAGAAGCACTAAACTCAAACGCTTTTTACATTGGTGCTATGGGGTCGCTGAAAACCTCCACTAAACGTCGCGAGCGGTTGCTGGCATTGGACATCAAGCAGAAACAGCTGGAAAAATTGCATGCGCCTATCGGCATGGATATCGGCAGTAAAACGCCCTACGAAATTGCTTTGTCGATAATGGCACACGTCGTTCAGTATCGACCCGCATAACTCCTGTCTGTTCGACCTTTTACCGCACTCTCACCAGTAGCGGCAGGCTCAATCCCTATGCTAGTGTCGAAAGTCAGTTATCCACATCAAGGGCAATCAATGACGGTTGGAGTTGTATTATTAGCCGCAGGCTGCAGCCAACGTTTTGGCAGTGATAAACGTCATGCGCCCTTCCCGGAATCGGAACAGGTGAAGTCATCGGTTCTGCTCAGTACGCTGAGTCAGATACGCGCCAGCAAGCTGCCCTGTTTTGTCGTGCTCCGTCCGGGAGATCGGTCGCTGGGTTTGCAACTGAATCAGCTGAACGTTGAATGGGGCATTTGCCCGGATGCTCACTTGGGCATGGGTCATAGCCTGGCCTTTGGTGTGCATTCGACCCAGCATTGGCAGGGATGGCTGATCGCACTCGCTGATATGCCCTGGGTCCTGGCAACCACCTATCAGGCTTTGGCCGCTCGGTTGAATGGCGAAAACATCATCAGACCTTGCGTTGCTGGATCTGGCTCGACAGCAAAGCCGGGCAATCCGGTTGCCTTCTCTCAAACCTTCGCCTTTGAACTGATGCAATGCTGCGGCGACCGTGGCGCACGTCATGTGATTGCAGCCAACCCCCATCAGATCGAGAACCTCCAGGTAAACGATCCTGGCATTCTGCGCGATATCGATCGCCCCACTGACTTGCCACGCTCATAGCACATAGAGCCATAGCCAACCGGCCTTACTTTTGTTAAAACAGACGAATAACGATTGGTTTGAGCGGTTTTTGCACCGATAGACCAATGCTTTCGGATAGCATCTGACGAAGGAAGTGCGGATGAGAAGTTTGGCTGTATTGTTATTGTTGCTGGTTAGTTCCCTCTCACAGGCCAGCAGTTCTCAACTACAAAAATTAGAATTATTGTCTTATCGGCTCTCTTCCTCATTCGCGACCTATATCTTTTTTGAAGGTCAGCAGGAATATCTGCAACAAGCTAAACAACACCTGCAACAGGGCAGTCAGTTACTCGCCTCTCTTGCGCAACAGCATCCGAATATTCAAAAAAAATGGCAAACGGCACAAACGTTTATCGCTGACAATGAAAACCGTTCATTCGAAGGTTTTGATATGACGCTGGAAGCTGGCTGGAGTTTATTAACTCTGGACCTGCAGGAAGAAATTGCTGCACTGAATCCGCGTGAACACAGTTCTGCGGCCTTCCGACTGCGTTTAGAACTGGAACAGATTCTGGTGCACTACATGAAATTCGCCAACTCCACCACCGGCGGCTATGGCGTTAGCCGGGCAAGCGACACCATTGAAGATAAAGTTGCCCGGGCAGAAGCGATTATTAATCAGAGTTTTGCTGACAATGGCCGGTTACAACGCAAGTGGAGTTACATCAAAAAAACCATCTTGGCGTACAACTCAAACACCGCACCTTATATTGTGATGCGGGTGTTTGATGATATGCGGTTCATGATATCCGGCAACGAACAACAATAAATCTCAGATAATTAAACCGGATTATCGATATCCACAAATTCAACATTTAAGTTAAATTCTTCTGCCAGGTATTCACCCAGCGCTTTGGCGCCATAACGTTCGGTAGCATGGTGCCCGGCGCTAAAGAAGTGTGTCCCGGTTTCACGGGCCAGATGCACTGCCGGCTCGTTAATTTCACCGGTTAAATAGGCATCAACCCCGGCATCAATGGCAGTCTGCAGATACCCCTGAGCTCCCCCGGTACACCAGGCGATGGTTTCAATCATATCGCCGTCTTCGCCAATATGCAGCGGTTCACGTTGCAGACATCCAGCAATCCAGGCGCGAAATTCTTTGCCACTCATGGGTCTAGGCAAGCGACCAATATTGCCCGGCTTGGATAAATCATGTTCATCAATCGGGCCGTCTACCTGAAGACCGAGGACATCCGCCAACTGAACGTTATTACCATAAACAGGATGAACATCCAGCGGCAGGTGATAACCAATCAGATTGATATCATGCGCTAACAGCGCTTTCAGGCGTTCTTTTTTGATTCCGATAACACGCTGATCTTCACCTTTCCAAAAATAGCCGTGGTGAACCAGCAAGGTGTCGGCACCGCGTTCAATGGCCACATCAATCAGGGCTTGATTGGCGGTCACGCCGGTAATGATTTTGCTGACTTGTTCTTTGCCTTCGACCTGTAAACCATTAGGACAATAATCGCGAATGCGCGCAGACTGTAATAATGTATCGAGATGCTTGATTAGCTGGCGGCGATCCATAATCCTAGTACCCTGTTCGCTCAGTATAAAAACTCTAATTTTATGGCCGATGGCAGGGGCCAGGCAACTCACATGATCTATCGTTTTTTATTGCCCATTCTGTTCGGCATCATCGCGGCATTAACCGTACTGAATCTGGCACCGGAATGGATTCTCCGGCAACCAGTCAGCCAGGCTACTAAACCATTGGAATCTGCGGCGATCCCACCGCAAAATCTGGGCGTGGTCAGTTATGCAGCCGCGGTTGATGCGGCCGCTCCGGCAGTTGTGAATATTTACACCCGGAAAACCGTAAAACGTCAGCATCACCCAATTTTTGATGACCCCTATTTCAATCAGTTTCTGCGTGAAACACCGCAGCAAAGCGAACGACTGAAATCCAGCCTCGGCTCCGGCGTTATCATGTCGTCCAGTGGCTATGTGCTGACCAACCATCACGTTATCCGCAGTGCCGATGAAATTGTGATTGCTTTGCGTGATGGCCGCGAAGCGCCAGCCATGTTAGTCGGCACCGACCCCGAGGCCGATCTGGCGTTACTGAAAATCACACTCGACAACCTGCCGGTGATTCAGGTGACGTCACAACGCAGTCAGAGTATTGGTGATGTGGTGCTGGCGATTGGCAATCCTTTTGGTGTTGGTCAGACAGTTACCATGGGAATTATTTCTGCCATTGGCCGCAACCAACTGGGGCTGAATACCTACGAAAATTATATCCAGACCGACGCCGCGATAAATCCGGGTAACTCCGGCGGCGCACTGATTAATGCCTATGGCGAGTTAGTGGGTATCAACACCGCCATTTATTCACAGTCCGGCGGCAGCGAAGGGATTGGTTTTGCCATTCCGGCAGAAACTGCCACTCAGGTATTGAATGATCTGGTAACGCACGGCGCAACCATTCGTGGCTGGCTTGGCATTGAAGTACAGGAAGCCAACCCGGAACTGCTGAAATTGCTGGGTTTACCGGATGCGCTAAATGGGCTGATTGTTACCGGAATCTATCCGGGAGGCCCAGCCGAACAAGCCGGACTGGCGACTGGTGATATTCTCACCATGATTAATCGTCAAGACTCTGCCAATGCTCAGCGGGCCATGAATCAGATAGCCGCTCTGCGTCCCGGCGACCGTGTCGATCTGGAATTATTACGTGCCGGTAAAATCATCCGCACCAGCGCCATTGCAGGGTTGCGAGAGTCGCAAATGCAATAACGGTCGTACTTGGGCTGACGCATCACCGTGTTGCGATACAGGCCAATGTATCAATTAAGCCCGGTGTTGTGACGTTTTAGCGCAAATGACCTGTTTGGTGTCATGATTCATCAACATCTGAATGGTACCTTTGTTCCACCTTAGTTCAGCAGGAGGAACAATAACAATGAAACTGATTAAATATATGACAGCCATGGTGCTGGGTGTCGCGGCAAGCGGAGTCATTGCATCCAGTAACCCCAGCGGGGTAAAACACCTGGCTTCATTAGATATCGCTTTACCGGCTTATGAAGATATCAGCACCACTCATCCGGTATTCGACTTCGACGGCGATGGCTGTTTGCCGAGCGCAGGGATTGGTCGTGACGGTGCGATGAATGGCGGCCTGAATACCAGTGGTGATTTAGGTGGCGGATGTCGTAAATCCGACTTTCTCAATTATTCCAATACCCTGCACCGTTATATGTGTAAGAACAGCAGTGGCGATCAATACTGCGTACACTTTTATTCGCTGTATTTTATGAAAGATCAGATAATAAGTAACGTTGGTGGCGGCCACCGTCACGATTGGGAACATGCTGCGGTCTGGACTAAAAATGGCGCTGTGACCCATGGCAGCTATAGCGCACATGGCGACCTGAACACCAAACCGGCTTCAGAATTGCCGTTCGAAAATGGTCATCTGAAAATTGTCTATCATAAGGATGGCGGCCTGACTCATGCCCTGCGTTTTGCCAAATCAAACGAAGCAGCAGAAAACCCATACGGCTATTGGGTATTACCACCGTTGGTCAGCTGGTACACAGTCACAGGTGACGGTGTAAGCAACTCCGAAATGCGTAATAAAATGAACAGCTATAACTATGGTTCAGCCACGATTCCAATGAAAGACGGGAATTTTGTAGGCAACGTGAATAACTATAAACCTTCTGATTATCCAACCTTTACCCGTTCAGATATGACAGCGTCACAATAATTCTGTTGCGATATAAAAACAAAGCCGGCGTCAGAATATTCTGACGCCGGCTTTTATTGCCTGTTAGCTGGCGATATAAAACAGTGCTACCAGCACCAGATACCGACCCAGCTTCGACAATAAAATCAGCCACCAGACTTTCTTCCAGGATGCTTTAAGCATACCGGCAATAAAAGTTAATGGATCGCCAATCACCGGTACCCAGGCCAGTAATAAACTCCAGACGCCATACCTTTCGAACCATTGCTCAGCCCGCAACCAACCAAGACCACCAATTGTATTGCGTTGCTGTAGCCATTCATGGGCATAAAAACCCAGGCCATAATTCACATAACTACCCAGCGTATTGCCTGCTGTAGCAAACAACAGCGAAGACAGCGGTGAAAAACCCTGAGATAACATCACTAACAACAGCCATTCCGAACCCAAAGGCACCAGAGTTGCTGCGGCAAATGACAGGAAAAACAGGGCGGCGTAACCCGGTTCCAGCCATTCCATTTATTCAGAAACTTCCAGATTTTCAGCTGGCCCGTTAACACAAGTTTCAAGCTCTGCCCGCTCAGCTTTAGATATATAGCGTGGCTTATTGGAGTTCTTCGGGGCCTCACGCTTCTGCGTTTTTTTCAGTTTTTTAGTGAGGATGGTTTTGATCTTTTTCTTCCGGTTCATGGCGATATCTCTCGGTGACAGCCGCCATTGTAAAACATTCATAAGCGGCTGGAGAGCACAAAAAAGCGGACTGTTACAACGTCCGCTTGTTTGCTCTGAAACGATTCCCCGGTGTTGAGACAGGAACTATCTCATATCTCAACGACATCAAACGGCACCAGCGGATTGACATCCGCGTCATAGTCGATGCCCTTAATACCAAAGCCAAACAGCTTTAAGAACTCGTCTTTGTATTCCTGATAGTCGGTTAACTCGCGCAGGTTGTCGTCCGTCAATGTTGGCCACAGCGCTTTGCAGTGTGACTGCACGTCTTCGCGTAATTCCCAATCATCCAGGCGCAGCCGGTTATTGTCGTCCACTTCGGGCGCGATACCGTCAGTGCGGAATAAACGCTCGCGGAACATGCGGTTGATCTGCTCGATACACCCTTCGTGAATATCCAGTTCACGCATTTTCTTGAACGACATAGCGATGTACAACGGCATCACCGGAATCGCCGAGCTGGCCTGGGTCACTACGCTTTTTAATACCGCAACGTTGGATGAACCACCAATCTTTTTCATCTCGATATCAATCGCATGAGCGGCACGATCCAGATCTTTTTTCGCTTCACCTAAAGCACCGTTCCAGTAGATCGGCCAGGTAATTTCGGTACCGATATAGCTGTAGGCGACGGTCTTACAGCCGTCCGCCAGTACACCGGCTTCTGCCAGTGCCGACATCCACAGTTCCCAATCCTGACCGCCCATGACGGTAACGGTATCCGCAATTTCCTGCTCGGAAGCCGGTTCTACCTCGGCTTCAAACAAGGTGTCTTTATTGGTATCGACAGCGGTGGCTTTGTACACATCACCCATAGGCTTCAGTGCTGAACGAATCACTTCACCGGAATCCGGCAGCTTACGTACCGGCGATGCCAGGGAATACACCACCATATCCACCTGACCCAAATCGTCTTTTATCAGTTCGATGGTTTTGGCTTTGGCTTCGTGGCTGAACGCGTCACCATTTAAGCTTTTGGAATACAGACCTGCTTCGTGCGCCAGCTTGTCGAACGCTGCTGAGTTATGCCAACCTGCAGTACCGGCTTTTTTCTCAGTCGCTGGTTTTTCGAAGAACACCCCGACAGTCGCCGCACCAGAACCAAACGCAGCAGTGATGCGAGAGGCCAGACCGTAGCCACTGGAAGACCCGATCACCAACACCTTCTTCGGGCCATTGCTGATATCACCCTGTGCTTTGGTGATAGCAATCTGTTCCTGAACGTTGGCTTCACAGCCAACCGGATGCGTGGTGGTACAAATAAAACCGCGGATCTTTGGCTTAATAATCATACGATGTCCTTATGAAACTTAACGGGTGAAACTCAATGGCTGGCAGTATAGCGCCCAGCTGTGACAGTTTTTCATCAAAGCGGCCAGCTTATAGCAGTCATACGACGACGAGAAGTCGAAACAACTGTTCCTGTGCGTCAATTGTGGATTACGCACAGAACGACTCAATGACCTGGCCGTTTAAGACGAAAAGCTGGCCAGATCAAACCACAGCATCAACCCGCTACTGACATACACTGAGATTATCGAAATAAGAGATAACATCAGGATATCAGCACTATGAGATCAATCCGCCCTTCCCATCTTTTAAACCGCTTGCGCCTTTCTGAAAAGGTCAGCATTGTTGCTCTATCAGCCGCGATATTGGCCGGTTGCAATAACTCCACTGACGTCAGCCCAGCTGCTGACAGCGCCTCATACCAAGCTGCCAGTCACTTTACGCTCGCAGCTAACCAGGCAGTTGCCAGTCGCTTACCGATTGCCGATCGAGAGGATTTCCAGCAAGCCAGCCGAGGCCTGATTGCCAAACCTGAAACACTGGAAGTACGCAACGACCAGGGCGAAATCATCTGGCGTATTGCCGATTACGATTTTGTTCAAGGCGACGCTCCCGCCAGTGTCAACCCCAGTCTGTGGCGTCAGGCCAAGTTAAATAACATTCACGGTTTGTTCGAAGTGGTACCGGGGGTTTACCAGCTGCGTGGTTTCGATTTATCCAATATGACCCTGATTGAAGGTGACAGTGGCTGGATTGTCATTGACCCTCTGACGGCGAAAGAAACAGCCGCATTTGCGATGGATTTCGCCATGCAGCACCTGAACAACAAACCCATCTCTGCCATCCTGTTTACCCACAGCCATATTGATCACTTTGGCGGCGTGCTGGGTTTAATCGATCGCGCCAAAGATAAGAATATTCCAGTAATTGCACCCCATGGTTTTCTTGAAGAAGCCACCAGCGAAAATATTATTGCCGGTACCGCGATGAGCCGTCGTGCCAGCTTTATGTATGGCAAAGAACTGCCACGCAATGAAGTTGGTCATGTCGGATCAGGACTGGGGAAAAGCCCGGCATTCGGCACTTTTGGTGTGATTGAACCCAATACCATTATTGATACCACTGGCACCAAACTCAATGTTGATGGCGTGCCATTTATTTTTCAGTTCACACCAGAATCCGAAGCTCCGGCTGAAATGGCGTTTTATCTGCCACAACACAAAGCCTTTTGTGGCGCTGAAATCGTCTCGCGTAATATGCACAATCTCTACACGTTACGTGGTGCTAAGGTGCGGGATGCACGCAAATGGAGTGCCTATATCAATGAAGCAAAAGAATTATTTGCCGACGCGGATACCTATTTTGCCAGCCATCATTGGCCAATCTGGGGACAGGAGAAAATTCAGACGTTTCTGAGTCAGCAACGCGATACCTACAAATACATTCATGATCAGACCGTGCGTTATTTAAATAACGGTTTAAATGGGGGCGAAATCGCCGAGCGCATTCAATTACCTCAGTCGCTTGCCATGAACTTTTCTAATCGGGGTTATTACGGCACCTTAAAACATAACAGCCGGGCGGTGTATCAGGCATATATGGGGTGGTACGACGCTAACCCAGCTCACTTAGATCCATTGCCAGCAAGCCAAAGCGCCAGTCGTTATGTTGAATTAGCCGGAGGCGCTGAGGCTTTGTTAGCCCAAGCGCAAAAAAGTGTGAACACCGGCGAATATCGTTGGGCTGCAGAGATACTGAATCATCTGGTATACGCCCAACCGGATAACCAGCCCGCTAAAAATTTATTAGCTGCCAGCTATGATCAGCTCGGCTTTCAAGCGGAGTCAGGCCCATGGCGGGATGTGTATTTATCGGCTGCGAAAGAATTGCGCGAAGGCACCAGTCAGAACGCGCTGGATATCACCAAGATGAAAGATGTGATGATGCATTCACCCGTCAGTAATTTTTTCGATTCCATGTCAGTACGACTAAAAGCCGAAGACGCAGAGGATAAAGACTGGCGCATCGCCATTAACTTTCCGGATCTGAAAGAAGCGCATTTATTGTGGCTTGAAAATTCCGTTATGCATCATCGTCCACTGCGCACAAATGATCAGGCAGATGCCACGTTAAACGTCGAGCATGAATTATTTGTTGATATGCTGTTGGGTGCCGCGGGCATTAAAGAAACTCTGTTTTCAGATCGATTGACCATTGATGGCAGCACGTTGGATTTGGTCCGTTTCTTCGCCTTATTCGAAAAACCGAAAAATAACTTCCCGATCGTCACACCCGTACAATTGTAAGACGAAACAATTATCGGCGCTTAAAATCACCGGGCTTTTGCCCGGTCCAGCGCTGAAATGCGCGGCTGAAATTACTGCTGTCGCTAAAACCTGCACGCAGTGCCACTTCACGAGTACTCAACCCCTGCTCCAATAAACGACAGGCCAGTTGCTGGCGTACCCGTTGCAGACATTCACGGAAACTGGTTTTTTCTTCACTGAGATAACGACGCAAGGAGCGCTCGCTTAAATCAAACTGTTTCGCCAGGTCTTCAAGGCTGGGTTCGCCCGCTTCCAGTCTGGCCAGAATGCTCTGCTCGACTCGCGCGCGCCAGCCCAATGCCTGTAATTGATGCAGATATTTTTTTACCAGAGTTTCATTGGTTTCACGTAACTCCGCATTACCCATCACCTGAGTGTCTTTTAATTTCTGTCGCGAAAACCATAAACAGTTGGTACTCGCCGCAAAACGCACCTGGTCGGTGAAAACAGGCTGCCACGGCATACTACTGGCTGGTTGGCTGCGAATGAATTCCGCACCAACAACCAGGTCAGGTCGCCCGGTTAACTGCCTCGCCAGATTTGCCATGGCAGCAAAAAAAGCTTCCGTCGCCATCGGGCTGATGGTGACTTCCGCCAACGGATCAACGGCAAAGCCGATACGATCGGGTTGATGTACCAGCCTTACATTGACGGTGTTAGACACCAGCGCGTGATACTCCGCCAACTTTTCAATAGCCTGCAACATGGTGTCGCAGGTCATAACCACCAGTCCCAGAGCACGGAAATGCATCGGTTGGGCAAACCGCGCGACTTCCAGGCCAAAAGCGGGATTAGCCGTAGCCGCCTCAGCCAATTGCCAGAGCCGGGTCATACACTGAATTTCAATCCGACCGTCGGGGTTCTTCTGAAGTTGCTCGCGGTCGATTCCCGCTTGCTGAAATAAAGGCTGAGGGTTGATGTTGTGCTGCTCCAACGCCTGAGCAATTGCCAGAGGCCAGGCGGCGATCGTCGAAAACGACTGGGCTCTGGCCATCAGAAATCAGGACTCCTTTTGCCCGGCGGGTTGCTGTGGCAACGATTGTTTTACCGCGGCAAGCCATTGCTGCAGTGTCTGATTCTGGTAAAGCGAAATAAGTTCGCGAATGCCGTCATTCGGAGTACTGCGATAGGTGTATAACAGAAATTCCTGAATTTCGTTCTGCAGTGTTTGCTGCCAGTTTTCCGCAGGCTGCCAGTCTTTCAGTACCGCCTCTAACTGTGCATACACCGAGGTACGGGTCAGAAGCATAAAATCAGAAAAACGCATCGCGTTATCCAATTCCTGTAGCACCGCTAAACGCGCAGCAGCTGGCGGTTGGGTCCGCAATTTTTGCACGTATGCCTGAAAAGCCTCGCTGCCTTGGTCAGAAACGGCACTGCTTTCTTTAACACGGGCATCCTGCAAACGTGCGTCGTTCAACAACTGTTGCAACGCCAACAGCGAGTCATCACTGGCACTTTCCAGCGCTTGCTGCAGCTGACCTTCAATCAACTGTGGGTTCCAGAGTTGAGCAACACGACTGGCAACCTGATATTGGTATCCAAGTGCAGCTTGTTGATCATTTAACGCCTGCTGCGCCAGATTACGTGCCTGCAGGCTTAACCCGGTTAAGCCAGACAACTGCACAATATCCTGGCGTAATAGCTGCCGTTGTTTCTGCGACTGCTGTTCCGGTGTTAACCCGGAGGGTTGCTGTAGCACGGGCGAATCAATAACCGAGATGGCATCCGCTTCAGCCTGCACCAAAGACACAGAGGCAACGAACAGAGCTGCCGTCAGAGGTTTTACTATATTCACATTGGCTCCGAATCGAATCACTGAGCGACTCCGGCCTTAGGATCATTAAATACGTTTTTATCAATGCCTTTATCACTGTTAGCAACAGTAACCGACACCATGGCATCACCGGTAACATTCACCGCAGTACGAATCATATCGAGGATACGATCGACACCAATAATCAGCGCGATCCCTTCAACCGGCAATCCGACCTGTTGCAGCACCATCGCCAGAGTCACCAAACCAACACCCGGTACACCAGCCGTACCAATGGATGCCAACATGGCTGTCACAATCACCAACAGGTAGTCCGTCAGTGCCAGATCGAGATTAAACGCCTGGGCAATAAACACTGTAGCCACACCCTGCATGATCGCAGTGCCGTCCATATTGATGGTTGCACCTAATGGCACGGCGAACGATGCAACCCGGTTTTCAACCCCAAGACGCTGCTTAACCGTGCGCAAGGTAATTGGCAGTGTGGCATTGCTTGAAGCCGTGCTGAAAGCGAACAATTGTGTATTACGCATCTTGTGCATAAAGGTCACGGGCGACAAACCCGTAAAGGTTTTCAGTAGCAGCGGATATACCACAAACGCATGCAGGGCTAACGCACCAACGACCGTCAACATGTAGATTGCCAGGTCACCGATGGTACCCAGCCCCTGTTTTGCGAACAGACTGAACAACAGCGCAAACACGCCGTACGGCGCCAGCGACATCAACAGAGTCACCAGCTTCATCAGGACTTCGTTCCAATTATTGAAGGCCGCACCAATACGGTCTCCGGCTTCTCCGGCACGACCGATAGCAATACCAATCAGCACAGCAAACACGATGACCTGCAGCATTTTTCCTTCAGCCATGGCAGCAATTGGATTGGTTGGAAAAATATTGATCAAGACCTGTTTCAGCGAGGTTTCTGCCGGTGCCTTGTAATTGGCATCGGTTTCAAGCGATACACCAGAACCGGGTTCAATCAGGGTAGCGAGGAATAACGCCAACGAAATTGCCATGCCTGTGGTCAGAATATACAGACCAATGGTTTTTAAACTCAGTACCCCCAAGCTGCTCTGATCTTTCAGGTGGCAAACACCACACACCAGGGAGACAAATACCAACGGCACCACCAACACTTTTAAGCTGGCGACAAAAATTTTGCCAATAACAAAGAACACACCATTGGCGAGAATATCGTCGAGGACATAACGCAGGGTTTCATTCAACGTTTCATCCGCAAGCAGAACCTGAGTGATACTGCCGAGCACCACCGCCAGTAGCATGGCTATCAGAATTCGTTTGGTCAGATTCATATCAGGTTCCTTGTTGGTCTGTTTTTATTTTTCGATTCTATAGACAACTAACGATTATTTTTCAGCCGCCGGAGCAGTGGGCAGAACATGGCCCTTGATCCTACCGCAACATCCTGTTGCCACGTTAAAAAACAATCATCAGTCATCTATCTCGTAAAGCGTAAGCGAAGATGCCAGAACAAGGCATAGAATTCACGAGCAAGCGCAGTTTATAAACCATAAATGAGCATTGAGAGCGAATTGTTAACGCAGTAATGGCGATGCAGCTAGCTTTACAATTACTTCTTCTTTTTCGGCTTCAGGTACTTGGAAATACCCTGGAACCACATTACCAGAGACAGGTCACCCGAGATGACAATATTTTTGTCCTGAATACCTTTCATAAAGGCATTTTTGTCTTTCGACGTCAGGATTGCCAATCCGGTTTCCGCATCTTTAAAGCTAATGGTGAATTTTGGCTCTTTATGGGCTTTGCCTTTCGTTTTCACCTTCTTATCTTTGATAACGTACTGTCGTACGATGCCAGCACCTTCGGTTTGCAACTGAAACGCGAAGTCCTTGCCTTCCAGTTGCTTCTGGAAGTCAGGGTTATTTTTAGCGCCTTTTTTCATCAGCAGACCTAAAGCCCACAATAACAGACGGAACTTAATCATCAGGAGTTTCCTCAATTACATCGGAATGAGTTGTCGCTCGTTAGCCACCAAACTGGATAGAGAGCGTTTCGACATCAGTGGTGGTCGTCAAACACCCGTGATTTTGCCAGAGCAGGCATAGCCTTTAATAGCCCCTCTTGGCCTAAACGGCGCATATGTTGTCGATTTCTTTCGGGAATTCGCTCTGGTTTGCTGATGCTGGCCAATGCCTGTTCCATTTCGGCTTCGCGAATAATATGTAATGTCGGGAATGGCGCACGATTCGTGAAGTGACTCATATCGTCATCGTCTTCGCCATCGAACCGATAATTCGGATGGAATGTTGCCAGCTGCAATACACCTTCGTAACCCATCTGGAACAGCAGGTTGTCGCAGATTCCGACCCAATTCCAGAATTCATCAAAGCAGTTGAGAACGTTTGGGGTAACAAATAAAGCGGTGGGGATTTGTTCAGAATCAGCTTCTGCAACGTTCTGCAGCAGCGTCATGAATTCAGCGGTGACGGTTTCGAGGTCGTCGCTGTTGCTGACGTCAATCAGCATGGTAGAAAAGACGGGATGAGCGAAGGGACACAGCCCCTCACCAATCACCAGCTGCTTAACCCACTCGCGGGTCAGCAGCTTGGGGTCAGTACTTATTGTACTGCCTCTTTCAGAGCCTTACCGGCTTTGAATGCAGGAACTTTAGCCGCAGCAATGGTGATTGGCTCACCAGTCTGTGGGTTTTTACCCTGACGCTCTTTACGGTCACGGACTTCAAAAGTACCGAAGCCGATCAGGCTTACAGAATCGCCTTCGCTCAGAGCTTTAGCGATCTGATCGGTAATTGCAGTGATTACTTCAGATGCTTTTTCTTTGCTCAGGTCAGCTTGTTCTGCGATGGCGGCTGCCAGTTCTGGTTTACGCATGGATCAAATCCTTATTGTGTTTTGTGTCTAACCCCGCCGGAGCGGGACATCAATATCAAGTAACGCGAATCTGGCTGCTACGTACATATCACAACCACACCATTGAATGCTTTTTAACCACTAATCCTTATGGCATCAACGGTGGTAATTCTTTGTTGAGCGCTACTTTATTCATAACCTTGGCTCCGGTCAAAGCATACCCGAGTAATTGGCCGTCAGAATTGCGAAATTCTGCCTGTACATCGTTACCTTGTACATCAATTGACCAACTTCCCTCGCTGTCGGAGGCAACCGGAGCAACTGCCACAGGTACCACCGGGGTTTTTACGGTTACCGGCATTACGCCGTAACTGACTGCAGTGGTGTCACCATTGAGTGTTTTCGCCAATGAACGTGCCGATGCCATCAGTGGCAATACATACAACAACACACGGCCCTCTACCTCGGCACAGTCGCCCAACGCATAGATATCCGGCTCGCTGGTCTGCAGCTCACGGTTTACAACAATGCCCTGGTTCACCTGCAGACCGGCTTTAACAGCCAGATCAAGGCGCGGTCGCAACCCTATTGCTGACACTACAATATCCGTTTCAATCGTCTGACCATTGCTTAAGTGAGCAACCAGAGCGTCACCCTCTTTGCAGACACGGGTAACCAGCGGCCCTAAATGGAAACGAACACCGAGGCCCTCAAGCCCATTCTGTACCGCATCCGCTGCTTCAGCCGGCAACAGCGAAGGCAGAATATGTTCACACGGAGCTACCACATCGATTTCAAAGCCACCTGTCGCCATATCATTGGCAAACTCAGCACCGATCAGACCAGCTCCCATTATCAGAACGCGCTTCTTACCTTCCGCCGCGTCGCGGAATTTGGCGTAATCCTGCAAGTCATTGATGGAGAAAATGCAATCACCAGCATCCCCTTCCATGCGCGGGCTGCTTGCTTCGGCGCCCCAGGCAAGAACCAGTTTGCTATATTCTATCGGCTCTTCACCAACGAAGACTTTTTTCGCAGCAGCATCAATATTGGTGACACGGGTGTTGGTGCGAATCACCAGATTGAACTGCTCTGCCATGTCCGCTGCGGACGCCATCGCCAGTTCAGCAGCGGTTTTGTTTTTACCAAAACCGGTGGACAACATAGGCTTGGAGTAATTACTGCCATCGTCAGCAGTAATCATCATAATTTCTTGAGTCGGATTCAGTTTGCGCAGTTCCTTAACCAGATTGTATCCGGCCAGACCGCTACCAATCACGATAACAGGTGCATTGCTCATAGTGTCTTTCCTGGGAATTTAAAGAGATGTGATAAGTGGCCAGCGCCGGGCGGCACTGGCTCAAGCAGGCTTCAGGATCAGATTTCCACCATTTCAAAATCTTCTTTACCGACGCCACAATCCGGACAGATAAAATCGTCGGGGACATCGTCCCACGCCGTACCTGGTGCAATACCCTCTTCCGGTGCGCCTTCGGCTTCATCATAGATCCAGCCACAAACCACGCATTGCCATCTTTTCATTATCTTTATCCCTCTATACATGCCATCAAGGAGGGCGGTAAAAGTACGCACCTGAGGCAGTAAAATCAACGGTCTTTTCCGGGCAAATACTGGGTAAGAAGGCGTCATCATGCCCCGGATCGCTAAAATACTGCGCTTTTTCTTGCGTAAACAATGGCTTTGGCGCATCCTGCGCGGCGATGAACAGCAACACTCTCAACGGCATTCTGCACCCATTGGTTCCCAACTGGTCAACACGCAATCACATGGCGGCTTGCTGCCTGCCTGCGTTTTGGCGTGACTGGTTACTCGATACCGGATCTCTGACCACCAGACTGTGCGGCCTGGGTAATTTCCGGGTCGAAATTCTGCGTGAATTTCATGGCGCACCGACGCAACTTGAACGTCAGCAACTGGCACTGAATCACCAGGCGAGAGTCTGGGTACGGGAAGTGGTACTCAAAGTGGATGGGGTTGCCCTGGTATACGCCCGCACCGCAGTGCCGCAGCGAACCCTGCAAGGGAAAGAGAAACGCCTGCAACACCTGGGCGAGAAATCGCTCGGCAGCTATTTGTTTCAGCAACCCAACCTGCAACGTCAGCCACTGGCGGTATCTCACTGCAATCCTAATCAATTAGGGCTAGAATGGTGTCGCCATTCGGTATTTACCCTCGGCCACAAACCGCTCATGGTTTCCGAGGCATTTACTGCCCAATTATACGACTTTGCATAACGACTAGCGCCCATGAACGCTCTGACACAACCGTTGCGCCAGCAACTGGATCGCCACCTGCCACGCTGGTTTGACTGGGTACAACTGACCCGTATCGATAAACCGGTTGGTTCCTATTTGCTGTTATGGCCAACGTTGTGGGCATTGTGGGTGGCCGGAGAGGGACACCCTGATTTCGCCAATGTGCTGATTTTTGTCCTGGGTGTGTTTCTGATGCGCTCCGCCGGTTGTGTCATTAACGACTTTGCCGACCGAAAGATTGACGGCCATGTTAAACGCACCGTCGATCGGCCACTGGCCACCGGAAAAATTACCGCGAAAGAAGCGCTAATCACCTTTGCCGTGTTAATTCTGCTGGCGTTTGTGTTGGTGTTATTCACCAATCAATTCACGGTATTACTGTCAATCGGTGGCCTCGTCCTGGCCTCTCTCTATCCCTTTATGAAACGCCACACGCACCTGCCTCAGGTAGTATTGGGAGCCGCGTTTTCCTGGGCCATCCCGATGGCTTTTGCCGCCCAGAGTAACGAATTACCAGCCGTCGTATGGCTGCTGTATATGGCAAATCTGAGCTGGACGGTGGCTTATGATACCGTCTACGCCATGGTTGATCGTGACGATGATCTGAAAATTGGCGTGAAGTCCACCGCCGTGCTGTTTGGCGATCTGGATATCGCTATGGTTGCGATACTGAAAGGGTTGGTAGTATTTGCCTTGCTGCTGGCTGGCACGCAACTGGAAATGAGCTGGCCTTATTATCTGTGTTTGGCCGCTGGGGCCGTATTTTTGGCCTGGCAAGTGTGGAGTATTCGCTCACGCGAGCGTGATATCTGCTTCGCTATCTTCCGCAAGAGCCACTGGTTTGGCCTGATTATCTGGGGTGGTTTCGTCGCCCATTACCTGCTCAGATAAACGAATCTGGCACTCGCTGCCCCCCTCCAATAAGACAGTGTTGTTGCGATAACAGTAAGTAATAACACCCCTGTCACATGCTTGTAACATTCCCCCAGTGTAATAGCGCCGCATTATCGATTATTACACTTGCGTGACCAAGACTATGAGCAAAGCAGGTAAAACCGTACTGATCGTCGATGACGAAGCACCGATTCGTGAGATGATTGCAGTAGCACTTGAAATGGCTGGTTATGAATGCCTGGAAGCAGCGACCGCTCAGGAAGCTCATTCCCACGTTGTTGACCAGAAGCCCGACATGATTCTGCTGGACTGGATGTTACCCGGTACCAGTGGTGTTGAATTCGCGCGTCGCCTGAAGCGCGAGGAGCTGACCGCTGAACTACCGATTATTATGCTGACCGCCAAGGGTGAGGAAGATAATAAAGTGCAGGGGTTAGAGGCGGGTGCCGACGACTACATCACTAAACCGTTCTCGCCACGCGAGCTGGTTGCCCGCCTGAAGGCCGTGCTGCGCCGCGCCACTCCGCAAGGGATCGAGGAACCAATCGAAGTGGGTGGCCTGGTGCTGGACCCGGTCTGCCACCGCGTGATGTCTCATGAAGATCCAATCGATATTGGTCCTACCGAATATCGCTTGCTGCAGTTTTTTATGACACACCAGGAGCGTGCCTACTCCCGTGCCCAACTGCTCGATCAGGTTTGGGGAGGTAACGTCTACGTTGAAGAGCGCACTGTCGACGTTCATATTCGTCGCTTACGCAAAGCACTGGGTGATGCCCATGATCATCTGATTCAGACCGTACGTGGTACAGGTTACCGCTTCTCCACCAAAGCGTCATAACGCCTTATGAATCCGGTATGGCGCAGGGAGCTGCGCCGTATATTGCTGTTGCTGGTCGCGGCGCTTGGTATTGGCTATCACGTTAATCGGATGGAACTGGCCTTTGCCGTCACCTGTAGCCTGTATATCGTCTGGCAATGGTTGCAACTTTATCGCCTGCAAAAATGGCTGCAGCGAGAACAAGCCGGGCAACTGCCCTCAACAATCGGAATCTGGGGCGGTATTTTCCGCGACACCCAGCGTTTACAACAACGCAGCCAAAAACATCAGCAACGACTGCAAGCCATTATTAATCGTATTCAGGATTCAACAGCAGCGTTGCAGGATGCCGTGTTAATGGTTGATAGCCAGGGAAACCTGGAATGGTGGAACCGCGCTGCTGGCGACTTTCTGGGGTTACAAGCGCCGGTGGATGTCGGTCAACCGATCACCAACTTAATCCGTAACCCGTTGTTCAAAGACTACTTCGATCACGTTAACTACGACGATCCGCTGTCCATTCCGTCTCCGGTTAACCCACAATTGCAGCTGCAATTTAATATCACCTTATTTGGCCGCAAAGATCGTCTGATGCTGGTACATGACATCACCCGACTCAAGCAGCTGGAAGAGATGCGTAAAGACTTCGTGGCTAATGTCAGCCATGAGTTACGGACCCCCCTGACGGTGGTCTCTGGCTATATCGAAACCATGGACATGGCCGCTGACAGCTTACCTCCCCGATGGGGCCGGATGATCTCGCAAATGAGCCAGCAAAGTCGCCGTATGGAGAATCTGATCACCGATTTATTAATGCTGTCGCGGCTGGAAACCAGCCACCAGCAGCAACCGGATGACATAGCAATAACATCCATGCTGCAATGTATTGCTGCCGATGCCCGGGCGTTAAGTGGCGAACGCTGCCATCGCATTACGCTGGATATTCAAAGCAACGATCAGATCAAAGGTTATCAGGATGAATTGCGCAGTGCCTTCTCGAATCTGGTGTTTAATGCCGTTAAATATACCCAGGACAGTGGCCACATTGAGATTCGCTGGTTTCACAACAGCGACGGCGCCTGGTTCTGCGTTAAAGATAATGGCCCGGGCATCGAACAACATCACATACCCCGTTTAACCGAGCGTTTCTATCGGGCAGACCCCAGTCGCAACAATCAGACCGGCGGCACCGGTTTGGGATTGGCCATTGTTAAGCACGTATTATTGCGCCATCAAGCAGAGCTGGAGATTGCCAGCGAACTCGGCAAAGGCAGTGAATTCCGAGTGCATTTCCCGGCAGGTCGTTGTGAATTTGGCCCCATGGACACGGAAAAATGCCGGGATTTAAATAAAGACGAGGTTTCATAGGAGGACTGCAAAGAGCGGTATTGGCACCGACTCCACAGCACTGGGATGCAATCGTTTTCAGCGCACGCTGGCGATGTATTTTGAGAGGGTTGCCATCTTATCCGGATCGTCATCGACATAGCGAATCAGCATCTGAATCGTTTCAGCATCCACATGCGGCTCCTGAGCCTGCATCATGCGTACGTACCCGTTAATACGTGCCACTTCGCCCCCTTCTTTGTCGACAATATCGAGCACAACCTGTTCCAGCAGAGCAGGCAGGCTGCCTTCACGGCGAAATACGCCCAGCATTTCCTGAAGGTTAATATCCTTAATTACCAGCTTGGCCGTACCACCGGAACCAAACCTGACACTGACGATCCCCTTGGCACGAACTGCCGGCTTTTTATTAACCTTAACGGGCGCAGAATCCACGACCACCTTGGCTGATTTGGTATTTCCCATCAGCACTGATGCGCCCCCCATGTCCTGTGATGCGGCTTGTTTTGCCTCCTTAGGATTCGGTTTAGCGCTGGCGGTCGCCAGAACATTGGCAGAATCGCCCCCCAGTCCGGTCGCGTGTTGGCGTGCATCCTGATTGGGTTTGATCTTCAGATGTTTGAACACCAGCTTGCTAAGTTTGGCAACAAAATTCTCTCGGGTGAAGGGTTTGCCGATGTATTCCGACACCCCCGCTTCCACCGCTTTGATAACATGATCACGATCGCCACGACTGGTGATCATCATAAATGGGGTTTTCTTGTAACGCTCATCAGCGCGCATCCATTGCAGCACCTCAATGCCTGAGCATTCAGGCATTTCCCAATCACACAAAACCAGATTGATGTCCTGTGCATTCATGATGCTGATGGCCTTGCGACCATCAATAGCCTCGAATAAATCACAACCGGGGTAGGTTTCTTTTACGGCTTTTTTTACAAGGTCGCGGATGAATGCCGCATCATCCACGACCAGAATTTTCAGTTTTGCCATCAGTCAGCCTGAGAGGATCAGTATTACTGTCAGCATAGTTCACTGAGTCATTTTTGCCTGATTTATCAACGATTGGGCCGTTCAGTGGCATCTGTTCCATCCTTAACAGTGTCGCCCCAATAACCGCAGCCGGCATTACAAACCAATTGAGTACCGGTATCATCATTAACAACGCAACGGTCGCACCAAAACCAAGTACGGTGAGTGGCTGGGTAGCCAGCTCGGCACGCATCTCTGTAAAACTGCGTGCATGGTTATCAAACGAATAATCGATGTATTGCAACGCCACAATCCAGCTGCCGAACCAGAACCATAAAAATGGGCTGACAAGATTCAGACCGGGAATAAAACTCAGAATTAATAATCCCAGATAACGCGGCAGGATGTATTTCAGTTTTGTCCATTCGCGCGCGAACGTGCGCTTTACAACACTGGCAACGCTTTCATCGGCGATCTCAACGCCCCGCTGACGCTCAACTTTCTCACTCAACATACCATTAAACGGACTGGCAATTGTGATCAGGATCGCGCTGAAAAAGTAGGCAAAGATCAGCAGCAGCGTCATGGCCGCCAGCGGCATCACTATCCAGTAGAGCCATTCCAGCCACGACGGTAAGTAACTGACAACACTTTCGATTGCACTGTTGAGCCAGCGAATACCGGAATAACTCAGCGCTGATAGCAGCAGAGCATTGATCAGAAGCGGTAAAGCAACAAAACGTCGCAGACCGGGCTGACCTAAATTCTTTACGCCTTGCAAGACGTAACCCCAACCCAACAGTGGATTACCTTTCATCGGTTTATTCCTTTCTTATTGCTGGCAATAGACAACGTGGCTTTTGTATCAAAGAAAAATCACCACGCGCCGACAACGTGCATCAATCGCGTGGCTTTTATACAATGCGTGCCCCGCAAATACTACACCCGTGATTTTTAGCCGGAGATATCGCCGCATGACACCCGAACGCCTGCAACGAATTCAAGCAACCCTTGCCAAGCGTCAACCGGATCTGACCGTATTAACCGACGAGGTGTATAAGCCGCACAATCTGGCAGCGATTGCCCGCACCTGTGACGCCGTCGGAATTCCGGAGGTTCATTGCGTTTGGCCGCACGATGAGTTTCGTCTGAAAACAGCGGCACTGGCGGGATCGGATTCCTGGATCGAGAAGCATACTCACCCGGATATTGAATCTGCAATTACTGGTTTTCAGGCAAAGGGGTATAAAGTTTGCGCCGCGCACCTCAGTGATGAGGCGATGAACTACCGGGAATATGACTTTACGCAGCCAACGGTGCTGATGATGGGTACAGAAAAAGAAGGCATCAGCGATGCAGCGGCTGAACTGGCCGATCATCATCTGATTATCCCGATGCAGGGAATGGTTGAATCATTTAACGTGTCAGTTGCAGCCGCCATTATTCTTACCGAAGCGCAACATCAGCGTCAGAAAGCGGGTATGTATGACGAACGCCGCCTTGATGATGCAACCTACAATCAAATGATGTTTGAATGGTGTCGTCCGGTCGAGCTGAAGCTGTGCAAGAAATACAATCTGCCATATCCACCTTTACGTGAAGATGGTGAACTGGCCGACCCACAAGCATTTTCCAGGTTAATTAACTCGCCGGATTCAGCAAAAAAATAACTGACCGAGAACAATGAGAGAGCAGCGACACAATGGAATCGTGGCGTTGCAACTGATACAAACAGCCGCATCATAAACAGTGATACCACCTCGAACTACAGGCGTTCGAAGGCAAAGTCATAATCACCCGGCGACCACTTCATCTGCGCCAGAATGGACCTTTGATAGAGGAAGTCCATTCGCCAGAAATCGCAAAATTCTGACTTCAGCGTCTGCGAAACCTGCGCTCCAAGCAATGCTGCCTTCACCGCCTTTGGCGGCAAACGCAGCAGACCATGTCGGCACCCATTCAGATCGATAAACCTGTCTAACTGATTTTTCTGCAGCAGCAAGCGATATTGCTGTAATGGTTCCTGATCCATCGGTGCCGACATCAGTCGCTCGCTGTAACGGGCCGGCTGATCTATACGATATCTCACTGGCGAAATCTGAGCTGACAACTGGGTATGATCAATCGCCAGCCAGATAGCCCCATAGCCGCTGCGATGATGCTGCCAACTGAGACTGTGGTAAGGCAGTGAGTAAAACGACTGCTGCAGCCAGGCAGATGCGTCTGGTTGTTTGGCCTGCTGCCGCAGATCATTCGTTTTGCGTATTGCTGCTTCAATTTCACATCGTTTAGGCTGTGCTTGCTGTAAGAATTGTTCGAAATCCAGCAGTCCCTTCAACGAATCCGGTAATTTACCGAATTCACGTTCCATATGCGCCAGGTACTCTTTTTCAGAGATCGACGTCTGGGCTATCGGCGCAGGTTGCAACCACCAGGGTGCATATTCCATCGATAGTGGCTGAAGCGGCAAAAAACCTCGCTTCAATAGAGGTATCGCATCCGCTCCCAGTGCCAGATAGACCCACTGTGGTAGTAACACGTTCGGTTTTAATACTTCTGCCATAGAACACCTTGCAGACTTTCCCCTGGATACGTGTGAGATATATCTCACAAGCCAGTGCGACATATCGATAAAAGTACTTCGTCAATTTGCTGGTTCCAGCCGAGAAATCTCTTCAAACCCTTGTTTTTATGGGATTTTATCCAACAGAAGATTTCGGAACACTTTCACAGTATAGAGAAATTGTCCTTTCCCGCTGCCGTCAATTTGCTATCTTTTATCTCGCAGGACGCAACGCTGACACGGAGTTAGCAGATCTGGATGATCGCAAGGAAGAATGAAGCGGAGCTTCATCAGGACCCGGAGCAGGAGCTCCAAGTGGATCCGAGGCAGGAGCCTCTCTTGGACACGGCAATGATTGCCGCACGGAAGACCAGCAGGATGCTGTAAGGAAGAATGGAACCCAGCCTGGATGGCTGTACTGATGGATCAGACGCAATGGATTGCGGACAGGGAACGAGTGCCGGGAAGCAGTCAGGGATTGATCAATCGCCAGGTAAGGCGGCAGGGAAGATCTTAAACCAGGACGGTTTTAGGGTGCTGTGGCGGCCGGACAGGATGTCCGAGCCGCCCGATTTATTTTTGCATCCTGATTATATTCACCGGGTTGCCTGAACCTTCAAATCTTCCTTTGTTTTTGTGCCAACAAAGCAAGCGCAATAAAAGCGATGACAACAACCAACAACATTTGCCAGCCAGGTAATCCCCGCAAGAACCTCTCCAGTACCGGTGTCAACCACACTGCGATCGCCCCGTAACCCAGAGTACATAGCGCAACAAATGCTGTTAGCCGGAGCCATAGCGGCCGCCGCTTTACCAAGAAACGTAACAGTTCATTAATGTGATCACCGAAAATGACCAATGCAGTTGCAATTATTGCCACTGCCAGCTCGTCAATATGAGGTCGTAGCTGGTTAACCAGCCAGTTCACCAACACCATAAACTGCCCCTGAATCAACTTGTTAGGCAGAAAGGCTAGACATCGGTCAGTAGATAAGCGAGGCAACGTTACGAAACGCTACGCAAAGCAAACCAATTGCAATGGTGATTCGGTAACGATATGCCATTCTGAATAGCGTATTCAGAAATGAGACAGACTGGCTATGAACTGGAACAATCCCAACTCCACCGCGTCAGGTGACCAGCGCCAGCGCTTAGGGCAACTACTGCTGAAACAGCAGCTGATTGATCGGACACAACTGCACCAGGCACTCAAATGTCAGCGCCAGAGCGATCTGAAACTGGGAGAAATTCTTGTCAATCTTGGCTACATCTCACAACAGACCCTGAAACGCACTCTGAGCAAACAACGCTGGTTACGTCCATGTGCCGCCTGTTTTGCGCTGATGAGTCCTTTTTCTGATTGCTTTGCCAGTGATGATCCAAGCGCCGATACCCAGCCCTGGTCGCAGATCAGTCATTGGAGTGACTTTGCCTACGAGCGTGTTGGTGCCTCCTCGTCATCCGAGGACATTATGAAATTTGCAGCAGAAGCCGCATGGGACATTTATCAGGGAGAACCGCAAAAAGGTGAATGGCGTTACTCACTAAGCTTGCCACAAGAAGATGGTTATAGCCTTGAGCTGACAATGCGATTCTGAAAAACAGGCAAAAAAAAGCCCGCACACAGTGCGGGCTTTTTAATATGGTGCCGCCACCAAGAGTCGAACTCGGGACCTACTGATTACAAGTCAGTTGCTCTACCAACTGAGCTATAGCGGCTAAGTGGCTGCGAATACTAATGACCAAGTGACCATCCGTCAACCATTTTTTTCGCTAAGTTTATGAAAAACTTCAATTTATCGTCTTGGCACAGCATTCGGGCAAAAGTAGCAGATAGACACTGCAGGGTCTTAATAAAAATGTCACAATTGAATCCCGAATTTTAACGTAAAATCAGGAGCCTCGCATGAGTGGCTATATTCTGGTCGTGGACGACGAACCAGCCATTTCGGAAATGATTTCGACCAGCCTGGAAATGGCTGGCTTTAACGTTAAATTATCGGCCAACGGGGCGCTGGCGCATCAGATGATCATTAATGATCGTCCGGATCTGGTACTGCTCGATTGGATGATGCCAATGGTGTCGGGCATCGAATTAACCCGTAAGCTGAAGCGTGATGATCGCACGGCGGACATTCCGGTTATTCTGCTCACCGCTCGTGGCGACGAAGATGACCGTATCTCTGGCCTGGATGCTGGTGCTGACGATTATGTGGTGAAACCATTTTCGCCACGCGAGTTGATCGCCCGTATCCGTGCGGTACTGCGACGCACCAATACCAGTGGTGACGGCATGTTAAATGCGGGAAAAATTGAGCTGGATTGTTCCAGTCAGGGTTGTAACATCGCCGGTAATGAGGTTTCCCTTGGTCCTCTGGAATTTCGTCTGCTGGAATTTTTCATGCTGCACCCGAATCGCGTATACTCGCGCGCCCAATTGCTAGACCGGGTATGGGGCGGCAACGTTTACGTTGAAGACCGAACAGTGGATGTCCATATCCGACGCTTACGGAAGGCAATTTCAATCGAAGATCAGGACAAGCTGATTCAAACGGTGCGTGGCGCCGGTTATCGCTTTAGTCCGGATGAATAATAAAGGCGGTTAAACCCGCCTGTTGTGAGGCTTGAACATTGCACCAATCTGCTTGGCAGGGTGAATTAACCAAAACCGGCGTCGTCATCGCCCTGGGTCTGGCATCTGGCTGGACGGTGGAACAACCCCTGCATGGTCTGCTCATCGGCGTCACTGTTGCGCTGGTTATTTCGTTACGTACGATGGGAGCTCTGTATAAATGGAGTTATCGCCAGGGCACTGCGCCTCAGGACAGCGGTCTGATTGGCTACAGCGTTGATAAACTGATTCGTCGTGAGAAGAACCTCAAAAGCAAGCTGGCTCAGCAGGCTAAGCAGCTACGTCGGTATAATCAGGGGATCGAGTCATTACATGATGGTGTTGTGGTGATCGACAAAGAGGGATACATCACCACCTTTAATGCGGCTGCAAGTCGCTTGTTGGCCCTGAGAAAAGAAGATACCGGCCAGCACATCAAAAACCTGATACGGACTCCGCGCTTTATTAAATATTTTGATAAGGGCGACTATTCAGACTCACTGCAATTCGATACCTACAACATCACTCAACTGAGTGTTCAGGTTCAGATCACCCAGTTCGGTATCGATCAGAAAGTTATGCTGATTCGGGATATGACCGAACGCAAACGTGTCGAGACCATGCGTCAGAACTTTATCGCGGATGTTTCCCACGAACTGCGCACACCACTGACCGTCATCACCGGCTATCTGGAAATGTTCAGCGATATGGAATTGCCGAACAGCCTTGGTAAAGCAATGGGTCAGATGAATAGTCAGGGGCAGAGGATGAAAAGCCTGGTGAACGACCTGATCGAATTGTCAAAGCTGGAGAGTGCCAACACAGAACGGGCAGGAGAACGCCTGAGCCTTCAGCATTTGGGACATTCTGTGGTCGATCAGCTGCAGCAGTACGGCGAGTCAAAGATTGTATTTCACTGTGATCAAGAATTTGCGATCGACGGCTTCAATGATGAGATGAGTTCGGTGTTAAGTAACCTGATTACCAACGCGGTAAAATACGGTAATGGCAGCGACGTGCAGTTTCGGATTGAAGAAAACGATAATGGCATTCGTGTCAGTGTTTCCGACCAGGGGATAGGCATTCCGCCAGAGCACATTGCGCACCTGACTGAGCGCTTTTACCGCGTCGACGATTCACGGGAATCAAGCGTCGGTGGTTCAGGCCTGGGGCTTGCTATTGTTAAGCATGCACTTGAGCACCACGATACCTGGCTGGAAGTGGAGTCGGAAATTGGTAAAGGCACTACCTTCAGCTTTATTATTCCGCAAGAGCGGGTTATTCATTAACCCGCAAAGCCCTCTCAAACTCAGCAATCACTCCATACTGCCAGCTCATTGCCGCTCGGCTCTGAAAAGTGAAAACGCCTTCCTCCCGGAAAATCAAAAACATCCTTAACAATACGACCACCGGCTTTTTCAATGGACGCTTTGGTGGCTTCCAGATTCTGACTGTACAACACAAGCAACGCCGCACCGTTTTGCGTGCATGAACGTAAATTGGCACGGAAAAAACCGCCCTCAATTCCCTGTCGCGAAAACGCCATATAATCCGGGCCAAAATCCTGAAACTGCCAGCCAAAGGCGTCCACAAAAAAATTACGGGTGGCCCTCATGTCGCAGGTTGGAAATTCGACATAGTTAATTTTTTCATGCTCATTCATCACAGTAACCTCAGTAACCTCAGTAACCTCGATTCAATATAGCAAGCTCCATAAGGATGAGTAGGTAGCACAGCTGGAACGGTTTGGTGATAACAAGCAACAGATGGTTTCCCGGCAATGCAGCCCATATTGTGCTGTTATCGGTTTCCGAAGTTAAAGCTCACCTCGTGCACGACCTTTCCGCTTTCATCATTTGGCGTGGTAAACATATCAACCCGGGCGTTGGTTTTATCCAACTGAATATGACTGAACCCCCAAACCATTCCTTTTAGCCACAACTCACGGTACGTTGGATTATTAGCTTTTTGCCACTGCTGAAACGTCGTATGAATGGCGCGCTGTTTTGCTGCGGCACCGGAAATGATCAACGGCAGTGATTTTGCTTCCTCCCCTTGTTCACCCTGACACGTATCCAGATGGACCTCCAGGTCATGTTCATGACCAGCAAAGTACATGTCTGCATACTCGCACAAAGACGGTAATAACAACCGGCGCAGAACTTTAGCTTCTTCAAACTTACTGCCACCGGATGACCAGACCGTGTGATGTCCCATCACAATTTTCCAGTCCGCGTCGGACGCTGCTAATTGATCATCTAACCACTGCAATTGCCGACTGTCGGCCTTGGTCGGCTTTTCCCAACTTTCCGGCTGATTCAGTTCAGTATGTTGTTTTGGGCTGCCATCCGGATTCAGTTGATCATCAAGGACATTCTGTCCTTTTAATAACAGGTTGGTATCCAGAACAAAAAATTCAGCCGTTAGCTCACCCTGCTGACGCTTAAACGTAAAGTAGCCGGGTTGCTGCATGGTGATTTTTGTATCGTGGCGTTGAGCATAATCAACCTGGGCATTGCGTCCGAGGCGTGATGTATTCCAGTCATGATTACCTAACGCCGCGTATAACTTAAAGTCTTCAACGCCGGCACCGAGGGATTTATAAGGCTGCTCAAATATTTTATAAAAACGCTCATCATCGTTTTTTCCATCCGCACCATCCGGGTAGATATTGTCACCCAGCATAATCCCAAACTCACATACTGCCCGCTGACAGAAACGGGTCATCGCTTTTGCTGTTGCATGCAGACCCGTGCGTTCGACGGCAAACTGACCGCCTGGTAATAAGTACATGGGTGGCGCAATAAAGTCTTTTTTCGGACGGTATTGTTTCAGCCACTTCTTCAACTTTGCAGCCTGAAACTTCGCTGGTGTTTGTGGATTTTTCTGCAGTTTGGTCTTCAGGTAATCATAATGATAACCACTGTCACCAAAGGCAAGAAACTGAATTTTATCAGCCTGATGATCTCTGCAAGAATTGACTGAGCATGCTGACAGCGAGGCAGCACAAGCTAAGGACACGAATAAGTTGAGCGGCTTCATCACTTTCACACCTGAATTTAAAACGGGCGTTATTGTGAAAAATTAATGGACTTTTGATCAGGGTCAAAACAGATCAGATACAGAAAACCGATGATCGGTTAAAGAACAGATATAAAAAACCCGACATCGCAAAACGATGCCGGGTTTTTCTGAAATTCAGTAATTAAGGATTAAGGATTAATTACTTAGCTTCTTTAGCTGCTTTTGCTTCTGCCATTACAGTTTCTGCAATGTTCATTGGGCAAGGCATGTAGTGGCTGAATTCCATAGAGAACTGACCACGACCAGAAGTGATGGTACGCAGGTGACCAATGTAGCCGAACATTTCGGACAGTGGTACGTCTGCTTTAATGCGAACACCTGTTACGCCAGCTTCCTGGTCTTTGATCATGCCGCGACGACGGTTCAGGTCACCGATCACATCACCCACATTGTCTTCTGGAGTGAATACGTCAACCTTCATGATTGGTTCCAGCAGCTGTGCGCCTGCTTTCGGCATAGACTGACGGAAAGCACCTTTTGCAGCGATTTCGAATGCGACTGCAGAGGAGTCAACCGCGTGGTAACCACCGTCGTTCACGTCGATTTCAACGTCCAGTACCGGGAAGCCAGCCAGTGGGCCTTCAGCCATCATAGCCTTGAAGCCTTTTTCGATTGCTGGGAAGAATTCCTTAGGAACGTTACCACCAACAACAGACGTGCTGAATACGAAACCAGAACCTGGCTCACCTGGCTTCATGGTGTAGTCAATCTTACCGTACTGACCAGAACCACCAGACTGCTTCTTGTGGGTGTAGCTGTCTTCGATCGCCTGAGTGATAGTCTCACGGTAAGATACCTGAGGCTCACCTACTTCCAGCTCAACGCCGTAAGTACGCTTCAGGATGTCTACTTTAATATCCAGGTGCAGTTCACCCATACCTTTCAGGATGGTTTCACCGGAATCTTCGTCAGTTTCAACGCGGAAAGATGGATCTTCAGCAACCAGTTTACCAATCGCAACACCCATCTTATCAACAGCGCCTTTGTCTTTCGGCTTAACGGCGATAGAGATTACTGGCTCTGGGAATACCATGGCTTCCAGAGTACATTCGTGCTTAGGATCACACAGAGTGTGGCCAGTCTGTACGTTCTTCATACCAACAACAGCAACGATGTCACCCGCTTGTGCAGAAGTCAGCTCAGACTTATCGTCTGCCTGCATTTCTACCATACGACCGATACGCTCAGTTTTGCCGGTGGCTGAGTTCAGTACGGTATCACCCTTGTTCATTACACCAGAGTAGATACGGATAAAGGTCAGGGCACCGAAACGGTCATCCATGATCTTAAACGCCAGCGCACGCAGTGGTTCATCAGCAGAAACGATCGCGTGTTCGCCGGTTTCGTTACCTTCTTCGTCTGTCAGCGGCTGAGGGTCAACTTCAGTTGGAGACGGCAGGTAGTCAACAACTGCGTTCAGTACCAGCTGAACACCTTTGTTTTTGAATGCAGAACCACAGTAAGTCGGGAAGAAGTCCAGCTTACGGGTACCTTCACGGATGCAACGCTTGATGTCGTCCATAGACGGCTCTTCACCTTCTTCCAGGTAAGCCATCATCAGGTCTTCGTCTTGTTCCAGAGCAGTTTCAATCAGCTGCTCGCGGTACATTTCAACGTCGTCCTTCATGTCTTCAGGAACTTCTTTGATTTCGTAGTTCTCTGGCAGACCCGTGTCATCCCATACGAACGCCTGACGGCTCAGCAGGTCAACAACACCTACGAACTCGTCTTCTTCACCGATTGGCAGAACCATAACCAGTGGGTTTGCGCCCAGTACTTTCTTAACCTGATCAACAACGCGGTAGAAGTTGGCACCCAGACGGTCCAGCTTGTTCACGAAGATGATACGGGATACTTCAGATTCGTTAGCGTAACGCCAGTTAGTCTCAGACTGAGGCTCAACACCACCAGAACCACAGAATACACCGACACCGCCGTCCAGTACTTTCAGGGAACGGTATACTTCAACGGTGAAGTCAACGTGTCCAGGAGTGTCAATAACGTTCAGGCGGTGACCAGCCCATTCACAAGTAACAGCTGCAGACTGAATGGTAATACCACGCTCAGCTTCCTGATCCATGAAGTCAGTAGTGGATTCACCATCGTGAACTTCACCAGTCTTGTGGATCTTACCAGTGAGCTTCAGGATACGCTCAGTTGTAGTGGTCTTACCGGCATCAACGTGAGCGAAGATACCGATATTTCTGTATTTGCTTAAGTCAGTCATATCGTTACTCAAAAAGGTAAGGTCAAAATCGCGCGCCATTCTACAAGGTTTGCCCGCCGAAAGGTACTGTCTTTGTGTGGCAATTTTCAATCGTTATCAACAGCCGCTTTTTAACTGCCTTTTCGCGGCGATTGAGTGGCACAAGCGGTGCCCTAATAAGCCCCATGAACAGGCGTTTTGGTGTTACGTCAATGTGACAGTTGACCAAACCTCTCAACAGGGTTGTTGACTCCCATCTCCAGAACATTAATATTGCCCACTTTATTTCGCCCTGAAACAAGTGTGGAAACCCGGTGTGGTCTGACTTGGTTGGGGTTTCAGTTAATACTTATATTGTTTTGAGGGCTGTAATTATGGCTAAGGAAACGTTTGAGCGTTCCAAACCGCACGTAAACGTTGGCACCATCGGTCACGTTGACCATGGTAAAAC
>JAKVCS010000008.1 GCA_022448365.1 Saccharospirillaceae bacterium
GCTGTTGAACTGCCAGAAGGCGTTGAAATGGTAATGCCAGGTGACAACGTGACTCTGGAAGTGACTCTGATCGCTCCAATTGCGATGGACGAAGGTCTGCGTTTCGCCATCCGTGAAGGCGGCCGTACAGTAGGCGCTGGTGTTGTAGCGACTATTGTCGAGTAATAAGAAATTACAATTTCTTATTACCGGTAAGTTTCAAATAAATCAGAGACTTACAACAAAAAGAAAAAGGCTTCATCCCTCGCGGGGTGCGGCCTTTTTTTATTGGCTTGACACTTTTTGTACAGCCGAATACAATTCGCGTCCCTTTTATTAGGGGAAATTAGAGGAATCGCTATCCAACGCGGTTCTGGTTCTTTGATTTTGGGAGTTTGGTGATGCAAAACCAACGTATCCGTATCCGTTTGAAAGCTTTCGACCATCGTCTGATCGATTCTTCGACTCAGGAGATTGTTGAAACTGCAAAACGTACGGGCGCTCAGGTTCGTGGTCCTATTCCACTGCCTACTCGTAAAGAGCGTTTCACCGTTCTGATCTCTCCGCACGTTAACAAAGACGCGCGTGATCAGTACGAAATCCGTACACACAAGCGCATGCTCGACATTGTTGAGCCGACTGAGAAAACAGTTGATGCGCTGATGAAGCTTGATCTGGCTGCCGGTGTGGAAGTTCAGATCAGTCTGGGTTAATCCGTAAGGTTTTTTCCAGAACACACAGTGCTCTGTGTAACGCCCGTTCAACTGGGCGGCCATAGTGGGTTAAAGCCCCGTACACGAGAGGAAATACAAAATGGCAATTGGTATTGTCGGTAAAAAAGCGGGTATGACTCGCGTATTTACCGAAGCAGGTCAATCTGTTGCTGTAACTGTTCTTGAAGTAGCGCCTAACCGCATTACTCAAGTTAAAACCGCCGAAACAGACGGTTACAGTGCACTGCAGGTTACTTATGGTGAGAAGAAAGCTTCTCGCATTTCTAAACCAGAAGGTGGTCACTTCGCTAAAGCTAATGTTGAAGCGGGTCGTGGTCTTCTGGAATTCCGTACTGAAGAAGCGCTGGCAGTGGGTGAAAACCTGTCTGTTGAGCAATTCGAAGCGGGTCAGAAAGTAGATGTAACCGGTACTTCTAAAGGTAAAGGTTTCCAGGGTGGCGTTAAGCGCTGGAATTTCTCTACTCAGGACGCAACTCACGGTAACTCTCTGTCTCACCGTGCTCCTGGTTCTATCGGTCAATGTCAGACTCCAGGCCGCGTATGGAAAGGTAAGAAAATGGCAGGTCACATGGGTGCTGAGCAGGTAACTACTCAGGGCTTAGAGGTTGTTCGCGTCGATGCTGAAAACAACCTGCTGTTGATCAAAGGTGCTGTTCCAGGTGCGACTGGTTCCGATGTAATTGTTAAACCAGCTGTTAAGGCTAAGGGGTAAGCAATGGAACTGAAAACTAACTCTGGTGCAGCGGTAGCTGTTTCCGATGTAGCCTTTGGTCGTGAATTTAACGAATCTCTGGTTCATCAGGTTGTAACTGCATACCTGGCCGGTGCTCGTCAGGGCTCTAAAGCTCAAAAGAACCGCTCTGATGTTGCTGGCGGTGGTGCTAAGCCATGGCGTCAAAAAGGAACCGGTCGTGCTCGTGCGGGTACTGCTAGTTCTCCGATCTGGCGTTCTGGTGGTGTTACTTTCGCAGCTCGTCCTCGTGACTTCTCTCAGAAAGTAAACAAGAAGATGTATCGCGCAGCGATGCAGGCCATTCTGTCTGAACTGGTTCGCCAGGAGCGTTTGATTGTTGCTGATTCTTTCGCAGTTGAATCTCATAAGACGAAAGAATTTGTTGCCAAACTGAATGAACTGAAGCTGGATAACGTGTTGATCGTTGCTGGCGAAGTAGACGAAAAACTGTATCTGGCAGCTCGTAACGTACCTCATGTGGGTGTTACTGAAGCTTCTGCTATCGATCCGGTTAGCCTGATTGCTTTCGATAAAGTTCTGGTGACGGTAGACGCTCTGAAAAAGCTTGAGGAGGCCTACGCATGAACCAAGAACGTATCTATAAGGTGTTAGTAGCTCCGCACATCTCTGAAAAAGCAACCATCGTTGCAGAGAAAGCTGGTCAATACGTTTTCCGTGTTGCTCCTGATGCGACTAAGCCAGAAATCAAAAAAGCTGTTGAAGCTCTGTTCGAAGTGAAAGTTCAGTCCGTTCAGACCGTCAACATCAAAGGCAAGACCAAGCGTACCGCTCGCGGTATGGGTAAGCGCAACGATATTCGTAAAGCTTACGTTCGCCTGGTTGATGGCCAAGACATCGATTTTGCAGACGTGGAATAAGGGGAGCTAAGTTATGGCATTAGTAAAAACTAAACCGACTTCAGCTGGCCGCCGCCACCTTGTAAAAGTCGTTAACAGTGAACTGCACAAAGGCAAGCCTTTCGCAGCTCTGTTAGAGAAGAAGTCTAAGTCTGGTGGTCGTAACAATAACGGTCGTATCACCACTCGTCACATTGGTGGTGGTCACAAACAACACTACCGTGTAATCGACTTCAAGCGTAACAAAGATGGTATCCCGGCTGTTGTTGAGCGTCTGGAATACGATCCGAACCGTAGCGCTAACATTGCTCTGCTGAAATATGCAGATGGTGAACGTCGTTACATTCTGGCACCAAAAGGCGTTTCTGCTGGTGATCAGATCATGTCCGGTGAAGAAGCTCCGATCAAGCCAGGTAGCGCAATGTCTTTGCGTAATATCCCGGTTGGTTCGGTAATTCATAATATCGAACTGAAGCCTGGTAAAGGTGGTCAGATCGCTCGTTCTGCGGGTACTTCTGCTCAGCTGGTTGCTCGCGATGGTGCTTACAGCACTCTGCGTCTGCGTTCCGGTGAGATGCGTAAGGTTTTGTCTGACTGTCGCGCGACCATGGGTGAAGTGGGTAACTCTGAACACGCTCTGCGTGAGCTGGGTAAAGCTGGTGCGTCACGCTGGCGTGGTGTTCGTCCTACCGTTCGCGGTGTTGTGATGAACCCTGTTGATCACCCACACGGTGGTGGTGAAGGGCGTACCTCTGGTGGTCGTCATCCAGTTACTCCTTGGGGCGTTCCGACTAAGGGCTACAAGACTCGTAAGAATAAGCGTACCGATAAACTGATCGTACGTCGTCGTTCTGCGAAATAATTAAAGAGGATTGAACTGTGCCACGTTCATTGAAAAAAGGTCCATTTATTGACCATCACTTAATGAAGAAGGTAGAGGCTGCTCTTGAGAAGAACGACAAACGTCCGATCAAGACTTGGTCTCGCCGCTCCACAATCTTTCCGGATTTCGTGGGGCTGACGATTGCTGTACACAACGGTCGTCAACACGTACCTGTTTTCGTAACTGAAGACATGGTTGGTCATAAACTCGGCGAATTCGCTCTGACACGTACCTACAAAGGTCACGTGGCAGATAAGAAAGCCAAGCGTTAATAGGAGGGGTGAAGTATGTCTGAAGTAGCCGCTGTATTACGTGGTGCTCGCTTATCTGCACAAAAAGCACGCCTGGTTGCGGATCAGATCCGCGGCAAAAACGTTGCTGAAGCGCTGGAAATCCTGGCATTCAGTGGTCGTAAAGGTGCCGACATCATGAAAAAAGTATTGGAATCTGCGATTGCCAATGCTGAGCACAATAACGGTGCTGATGTCGATGAGCTGAGCGTATCAACTGTGTTTGTTGATGAAGGTATGACTATGAAGCGTATTCGTCCACGTGCTAAAGGCCGTGCGGATCGTATCTTCAAGCGTACTTGTCACATCACTGTGAAAGTTTCTGAATAGGAGTTGGTCAGATGGGTCAAAAAGTTCATCCAACCGGTATCCGCTTAGGTATTACTAAAGACCACAATTCGGTCTGGTATGCCGGTAAGGATAAGTATGCCGACAACCTGCTGACTGACATCGCTGTTCGTTCTTTGATCGAAAAGCGTTTAGAAAAAGCTTCAGTGAGCAAAGTTGTTATCGAGCGTCCTGCGCAAAACGCTAAAGTTACCATTCACACTGCCCGTCCGGGTATCGTGATTGGCAAAAAAGGCGAAGATGTAGAAGTTCTGCGCAAAGACGTAAGTGAACTGATGGGTATTCCGGTACACATCAATATTGAAGAAGTTCGTAAGCCAGATCTGGATGCCAAACTGGTAGCACAGAGCGTTGCTAGCCAGCTGGAGCGTCGTGTGATGTTCCGTCGTGCTATGAAGCGTGCAGTACAAAACGCTATGCGTGGTGGTGCTGAAGGTATCAAGATCCAGGTGAGCGGCCGTTTAGGTGGTGCTGAGATCGCTCGTTCAGAGTGGTATCGCGAAGGTCGTGTTCCGCTGCATACTCTGCGTGCAGACATCGACTACGCAACTTACGAAGCACACACTACCTACGGTGTTATTGGCGTAAAGGTTTGGATCTTCAAAGGTGAGATCCTTGGCGGGATTCAAGAAGTCCGTGACCGCGCTAAGAGCAGCCAGGGTAAAAAGAAATCCGGTCGTTCATAAGGGGAATTAGATATGTTGTTACCAAAACGTACCAAGTTCCGTAAGGTTCAGACCGGCCGCAACCGTGGCCTGGCGATCCGTGGCTCTAAAGTGAGCTTCGGTGAATTCGGCCTGAAGGCGACTGGTCGTGGTCGTATGACCTCACGTCAGATCGAAGCCGCACGTCGTGCTATGACCCGTAAGGTTAAGCGTGGTGGTAAGATCTGGATCCGCGTCTTCCCAGACAAACCTATTACAGCCAAGCCTCTGGAAGTTCGTCAGGGTAAAGGTAAGGGTAATGTTGAGTACTGGGTTGCTCAGATTCAACCGGGTCGCGTCCTGTACGAAATGGAAGGTGTTCCTGAAGAGCTGGCGCGTGAAGCGTTCTCTCTTGCCGCAGCGAAACTGCCTTTCAAAACTGAATTTGTTAAACGGACGGTGCTGTGATGAATGCAAGTGAGCTGAAAGAAAAATCAGTGGCTGAGCTGCAATCTCAGCTTGAAGAACTGTTGAGCGATCAATTCAAACTGCGTATGCAGAAGTCTACTGGTCAACTGGGTCAGTCCCACCTGATCAAGCAGACTCGTCGTGATATCGCTCGCGTTAAAACCGTGCTGGCACAGAAGGCAGGTGAATAATCATGACTGAGACAACTGTTCGTACCCTGAGTGGTCGTGTCGTGAGCAACAAGATGGACAAGTCCATCACCGTTCTGGTTGAACGTCGCGTAAAGCATCCGATCTATAAAAAGTTCGTGAAAAAGTCAACCAAGGTTATGGCCCACGACGCCAATAACGAGTGTCAGATTGGTGACACCGTTACTGTTAAAGAGTCACGCCCTTTGTCTAAAAACAAGACTTGGGCGCTGGTAAGTATCGACGAGCGCGCCGCCAAGGTTTAACACCAGGCGCAGTTAGTAAGGAGCGATAGGCATGATCCAAACGCAAACCATGCTTGACGTTGCTGATAACAGTGGCGCGAAGCGAGTTCAGTGCATCAAAGTACTGGGTGGCTCGCATCGTCGCTACGCTGGCATCGGCGACTTGATCAAAGTGTCCGTTAAGGAAGCAATTCCTCGCGGTAAAGTTAAGAAAGGTCAGGTGATGACCGCAGTAGTTGTGCGTACCCGTAAAGGTGTACGTCGTCCGGACGGTTCTATTATCCGTTTTGACGTCAACTCTGCTGTACTGTTGAACGCATCTAATGCGCCAATTGGTACCCGTATCTTTGGCCCTGTTACTCGTGAACTGCGTTCTGAGCAATTCATGAAAATCATTTCCCTGGCACCAGAAGTGCTGTAGGGAGGGGTGACTATGTTAAAGATTCGCAAAAATGACGAAGTAGTAGTTATTGCTGGTAAAGACAAAGGCAAGCGCGGCAAGGTACAGAAAGTACTGGCTGACGGTCGTTTGATTGTTGCTGGCATTAACATGGTGAAGAAACACCAAAAACCAAACCCGTACCTGCAACAGCCAGGTGGTATCGTTGATAAAGAAGCCGGTATTCAGGCATCTAACGTTGCTATCTGGAATGCTAAGACTGAAAAGGCTGACCGTGTTGGCTTTAAGGTTGAAGGCGAAAGCAAGGTACGTATCTTCAAATCCACAGGCGAACAACTGGACGCCTAATCGGACCTGGATACTGCTATGTCACGTTTAGAAAAACTGTACAAAGAAGAAGTAGTAGCCAAGCTGAAAGAAGAGTTTGGTTACGATAATGTAATGCAGGTGCCTAAGATCACTAAGATCACCCTGAACATGGGTGTTGGTGAAGCTTTGGGTGACAAGAAGTTGCTGGACAGCGCGGTTGCCGATATGGAAACCATCGCTGGTCAGAAAGTTGTTGTTACTAAGGCACGTAAGTCGGTAGCGGGCTTCAAGGTTCGTGAAGGCTGGCCAATTGGCTGTAAAGTAACCCTGCGTCGCGACCGCATGTGGGAATTCCTGGACCGTCTGGTAGATATCTCTCTGCCACGTGTTCGTGACTTCCGCGGTATCAACCCGAAATCATTCGATGGTCGTGGTAACTACAGCATGGGTGTGAAGGAACAGATTATCTTCCCGGAAATTGAATACGATAAAGTAGACAAAATCCGTGGTATGGATATCACCATCACTACTACAGCTAACACTAACGACGAAGGCCGCGCTCTGCTGAAAGCGCTGCAGTTCCCGTTCCGTAACTAAGGAGTTTGTAACATGGCAAAGATTGGCATGAAGCAGCGTGAACTGAAGCGTGAAAAGTTGGTCGCTAAGTTCGGCGCTAAGCGTGAAGAACTGAAAGCCATCATCAAAAACCCTAACTCTTCTGACGAAGAGCGTTGGGATGCACAAATAGCACTGCAAAAGCTGCCGCGCGATTCTTCCGCCAGCCGTCTGCAGCGCCGTTGTCAGATGACAGGTCGTCCTCACGGTGTATACCGTAAGTTCAAACTGTCACGCATTAAGTTGCGCGAAGAAGGCATGAAGGGTAATGTCCCTGGCCTGAAAAAAGCTAGTTGGTAAGCAATTCCCAAAAGCTGTAGAATGCGCGCCTGTTTTTTGTTCCGTTGCTGATTTTTTGAGCAGCGGGTGATAGGTGCGCGTTTTGTACTGCTGTATGGGGCGCTGTACAACCGAGGTATATTTAAAATGAGTATGCAAGATACGTTGGCGGATATGTTCACCCGCATTCGTAATGCCCAGCAAGCTGGTCATACGAATGTGAGCATGCCGTCTTCAAAGATTAAAAAATCCGTAGCCCAGGTTCTTGAAGCCGAAGGTTACATTGGTGGTTTTTCTGTCGATGAGGCTGTTAAAGCAACAATGACCATCGACCTGAAATACTACGAAGGTAAGCCAGTTATCGAACGTATTGAACGTGTTAGCCGTCCAGGCCTGCGTCAGTACAAAGGTGCTGCTGAGCTGCCAAAAGTAGAGGCAGGCTTAGGCGTTGCTATCGTTTCCACTTCTAAAGGCGTTATGACTGATCGTGCTGCTCGTGCTGCGGGCGTTGGCGGTGAAGTTATCGCGACCGTATTCTAAGGAGTATTAACGATGTCTCGCGTAGCAAAGGCTCCTGTCGCTATCCCAGCCGGTGTTGAAGTAAAACTGGCTGACGACAAAATTTCGATTAAAGGTAAGCAAGGTCAGTTAGACCTGGACGTTCACGCTTCTGTGGCTATCAGCCAGGAAGAGAGCGTACTGAAGTTTGCTCCAAAATCTAACGACAAAGCGTCTAACGCTTTGGCTGGTACTTTCCGTGCTCTGGTTAACAACATGGTGAAAGGTGTATCAGAAGGTTTTGAGAAAAAGCTGATCCTGCAAGGTGTTGGTTACCGTGCGAAAGCATCAGGCAACACGCTGAATCTGTCATTAGGCTTCTCTCATCCTGTAGATTATGAGCTGCCAGAAGGCGTTAAAGCCGAAACTCCTAGCCAAACTGAAGTTGTTATCAAAGGTATCGACAAGCAGAAAGTTGGTCAGGTTGCAGCTGAAATCCGGGGCTACCGTCCACCAGAGCCTTATAAAGGTAAAGGTGTTCGTTATGCAGATGAAAATGTGCGTCGTAAAGAAGCCAAGAAAAAGTAAGGTCTAGGCCATGAATGAGAAGAAAAAAGCTCGTTTGCGCCGTGCTCAGAAAACTCGCTCACATATCCGTGAGAAGAGCTCGGTACGTCTGTGCGTTCATCGTACGCCCAGACACATCTACGCACAGATCATCTCTGCCAATGGCGCTACCGTCCTGGCAACTGCTTCGACTGTAGAAGCCGATCTGCGTAACGAAATCACTGGTAATGTTAACGCTGCTACTAAAGTTGGTGAGCTGATCGCAGAACGTGCGAAAGCTGCCGGCGTAACCAAAGTTGCGTTCGATCGTTCCGGTTTCAAATACCATGGTCGTGTTAAAGCTCTGGCTGATGCGGCTCGTGAAAACGGCCTGGAATTCTAAAGGGTAAAGATCATGGCAAATAATGAACGTGTAGAACGTAACGAAAGCGAACTGCAAGAGAAGCTGGTTCAGGTCAATCGTGTAGCCAAAGTGGTAAAAGGTGGTCGTATTTTCGCCTTCACTGCTCTGACTGTGGTTGGCGATGGCGCCGGTCGTGTAGGTTTTGGTCGTGGTAAGTCTCGTGAAGTGCCAATGGCAATTCAAAAGGCTATGGAACAAGCAAAACGCAACATGGTTACCGTTCAGCTGGACGGCAGCACTCTGCAATACCCAGTTAAAGCCCGCCACTCTGGTGCTCAGGTTTATATGCAGCCTGCATCAGAAGGTACTGGTATCATCGCCGGTGGCGCGATGCGTGCCGTGCTGGAGATGGTTGGTGTTAAGAACGTACTGGCCAAGTGCTATGGCTCGACTAACCCGGTGAACGTTGTTCGTGCAACTTTCAACGGTCTGGCTCAGATGAAATCACCTGAGCAGGTTGCAGCTAAACGTGGCAAGTCTGTTGAAGAGATTCTGGGGTAATTGTTATGGCTAAGAAAACCGTAAAAGTAACCCAAACTCGCAGTACGATTGGCAAATTGCCTAAGCACCGTGAAACCATGAAAGGTTTGGGTCTGCGTCGTATTGGTCACACTGTCGAATTGGAAGACACTCCTTCTGTTCGCGGCATGATCAACCAAGTTCAATACATGGTTAAGGTCGAAGGAGAGTAATATGCGTCTCAATGAATTGAGCCCAGCTCCTGGTTCCAAGCCTGTCGCTAAACGTGTTGGCCGTGGTATCGGCTCTGGTCTTGGTAAGACTGGTGGTCGTGGTCACAAAGGTCAGAAATCTCGTTCCGGCGGTAAGGTTGCACCAGGTTTTGAAGGCGGTCAGATGCCTATTCACCGTCGTCTTCCTAAATTCGGTTTCACCTCGCGTAAGGCACAATACGTTGCTGAAATTCGTTTGAACGAATTAGCGCTGGTTGAGGGCGATGTGGTAGATCTGGCTGCACTGAAAGCTGCTGACGTGATCGGCGAGAAGATTAAAGAAGCTCGTGTGATTCTGTCCGGTGAAGTGAAGACGGCTGTAACCGTAAAAGGTTTAAAAGTCACTAAAGGCGCTAAAGCTGCTATTGAAGCGGCAGGTGGAAAGGTCGAAGACTAATGGCTAGGCAAGGCTCATTACCACAGGGTATGCAATCCGGACTAGGCGAGCTTTGGGCTCGTATCCGTTTCGTACTTCTGGCAATTGTTGTATATCGAATTGGTACCCATATCCCGGTACCTGGGATTAATCCGGAGGCGTTGTCGCGTCTGTTTGAACAGAACCAGGGCACGATCCTGGAAATGTTTAACATGTTTTCCGGTGGTGCATTGGAGCGCATGAGTATCCTGGCACTGGGTATCATGCCGTACATTTCAGCATCGATTATTATGCAATTGCTGACGGCTGTGAGCCCGCAACTGGAACAATTAAAGAAAGAAGGTGAGGCTGGTCGCCGTAAAATCACGCAATACACCCGTTACGGAACGGTATTGCTGGCGACTATTCAAGCCTTCGGCGTTTCGGCCGGCCTCGCTGGTCAAGGCGTTACTTTCTCTGGCGGAATTGACTTCTACATCGCTGCGGTACCATCTTTTGTGGCTGGTGCGGTATTCATGATGTGGTTGGGTGAGCAAGTTACCGAGCGTGGTATCGGTAACGGCATCTCCATCCTTATTTTCGCCGGTATTGTTGCTGGTTTGCCAAGTGCAATTGGTCAGGCTTTCGAGTCTGCGCGTCAGGGTGACCTGAATATTCTGGTATTGCTGGTAATTGCGGCACTTGCCGTTGTTGTGATCGGTTTCGTTGTGTTCGTTGAACGTGGTCAGCGTCGTATCACAATTAACTATGCTAAGCGTCAGCAGGGTCGTCAGATGATGGCGGCTCAATCCAGTCATTTACCCCTAAAACTGAATATGGCCGGTGTAATTCCAGCGATCTTTGCTTCTTCCTTACTGCTTTTCCCAGCTTCTCTGGGTCAATGGTTTGGTAAGGGCGAGGGTATGGAATGGCTGCAGGATGTTAGCCTTGCGCTAGCGCCAAGTCAGCCGCTGTACATTGTACTGTTTGCTGCCGGTATCATATTCTTCTGCTACTTCTACACAGCGTTGATGTTCAATCCGAAAGATGTAGCTGAGAACTTGAAGAAGTCTGGTGCTTTCATTCCGGGTATTCGCCCTGGAGTTCAGACAGCGAAATACATTGACAGCGTTCTGGGTCGTTTGACTCTGTTCGGCTCACTGTACATCGCTGCTGTATGTCTGATGCCGCAATTCTTAGTAGTTGCTGCTGATGTACCATTCTACTTCGGTGGAACCTCGCTGCTGATCGTCGTGGTTGTTGTAATGGACTTTATGGCGCAGGTGCAATCGCATCTTATGTCACACCAATACGAATCGCTGATGAAGAAAGCAAACCTGAAGAATTTTGGTTCAGCTCGCTGAGCCAGATTTAGGAGACTGTCATGAAAGTACGTGCGTCTGTTAAAAAAATCTGCCGTGAGTGCAAAGTCATTCGTCGTAACGGTAGTGTGCGAGTGATCTGTACAGATCCTAAGCACAAACAACGTCAAGGTTAATCCCTGACGCGTCAGGTTAGTCCTGACAAGGCGGGTGCCTTAAATCTTCAGGTGGCTTGATTTTTGATCAGGCCACCTGTAGTATTTTGCGCCCTTTCATTAAGTAAGTGTAACGGAGTTAGACATGGCCCGTATTGCCGGTGTCAACATTCCTGACAACAAGCATGCAGTTATTTCTTTGACCTATGTTTTTGGCATTGGTCAAACAACTGCCCAGAAAATCTGCGCCTCTACAGGCATCGCTGAGAGCACCAAGATTGGTGATCTGAGTGAAGATCAGCTGGATGTTGTTCGTAACGAAGTCGCTAAATACACGGTAGAAGGTGATCTACGTCGTGAAGTACAAATGAACATCAAACGTTTGATGGACATGGGTTCTTTCCGCGGTATTCGCCACCGTCGTAGCCTGCCACTTCGCGGTCAGCGTACTAAAACTAACGCACGTACCCGTAAGGGTCCGCGTAAGCCGATTCGTAAGTAACTTCTGTTACCTGAATCGGTCTTTTAGTGTAGCTGCATTCGACTTGTTGCAGTGTTGATATTAAAAGCAGGATTTAAAAATGGCTAAGCCAACTAGATCAACAAAGAAAAAAGTTAAAAAGACGGTTGTCGATGGCATTGCGCACATCCACGCCTCTTTTAACAATACCATCGTAACCATCACCGACCGTCAAGGTAATGCTCTTTCTTGGGCTACCGCCGGTGGTTCTGGTTTCCGTGGTTCTCGTAAGAGCACTCCTTTTGCAGCTCAGGTAGCTGCAGAGCGCGCTGGCGAGGCGGCTAAAGAGTATGGTCTGAAGAATCTGGACGTAGAGGTCAAAGGCCCTGGTCCAGGTCGTGAATCAGCCGTCCGTGCTCTGAACGCGTGTGGTTATAAGATCAGCAACATCACCGATGTTACGCCGATCCCACACAACGGTTGTCGTCCACCTAAGAAGCGTCGAGTATAAGGAGGCAGAAATATGGCACGTTATATTGGTCCTAAGTGTAAACTGTCTCGTCGCGAAGGAACGGATCTGTTCCTGAAGAGCGGTGTGCGTCCACTGGACTCTAAATGTAAAGCAGAAACCAAACCTGGTGTACACGGTGCTGGTCGCGGACGTTTGTCAGACTACGGTCTGCAGTTACGTGAAAAGCAGAAAGTACGTCGTCTGTATGGTGTTCTGGAAAAGCAATTCCGTGGCTACTACAAAGAAGCAGCTCGTCGTAAAGGCGCAACCGGTGAGAACCTGCTGCAACTTCTCGAGTCACGTCTGGACAACGTTGTTTACCGCATGGGCTTCGGCTCTACTCGCGCGGAAGCACGTCAATTAGTTTCTCACAAGGCTATTGTTGTAAATGGCACTACCGTTAACGTTGCTTCTTTCCAAGTGAGAGATGGCGATGTGGTATCGGTTCGTGAGAAAGCTAAGTCACAGGATCGTATTAAAACTGCGCTTGAGTTAGCAGGCAACCGTACTGATTGCGGTTGGATCGATGTTAACGCTAGCAAGATGGAAGGGACTTTCAAATCAGTTCCTGAGCGCGCTGATCTCCCAGCAGAGATCAACGAAAACCTGATCGTGGAACTTTACTCTAAGTAATAGAGGAAATTAAGGGGCAGCTATGCAGCGTGCAGTTAATGAGTTTTTAACTCCTCGTCACATTCAAGTTGACGAAGTAAACACTACCCATGCCAAGGTAACGCTGGAGCCACTGGAACGTGGTTTCGGTCATACTTTGGGCAGCGCATTACGTCGTATCTTGTTGTCGTCCATGCCGGGCGCAGCGATCGTAGAATGCGAAATTGATGGCGTACTGCATGAGTACAGCGCAATTGAAGGTGTGCAGGAGGACGTAATTGAAGTCTTGCTCAACCTGAAGGGCGTTGCAGTCAAATTGCACGAACGCGACGAAGCGACTCTGAGCTTAAGCAAAATGGGTCCTGGCGCAGTCACTGCTGCCGATATTCAACTGGATCATGGTGTTGAAGTTGCAAATCCAGAACATGTCATCGCGCATTTAGGCGAGGGCACTGAACTGAAGATGAACCTGAAGGTTGCTTCTGGTCGTGGTTACGAGACTGTCGAAGCTCGTAATCAAAACGACGAAGAAACTAAGGCCATCGGTAAATTGCAATTAGACGCCACTTTCAGCCCTGTTAAGCGTGTCTCTTACAGCGTAGATTCTGCGCGTGTAGAACAGCGTACAGATCTGGATAAGTTGGTTATCGATTTAGAGACCAACGGCACTATTGATCCGGAAGAAGCGATCCGTCGTTCTGCGACCATCTTGCAACAGCAGTTAGCGATATTCGTAAATCTGGAAAACGAAGAAGTCGTTGAACAGCAGCGCGAAGAAGAAGAGATTGACCCAATCCTGCTACGTCCAGTAGATGATTTGGAGTTGACTGTTCGTTCGGCTAACTGTCTGAAAGCAGAAAATATTTACTACATCGGTGATCTGATCCAGCGTACTGAAGTAGAGCTGTTGAAGACTCCAAACTTAGGTAAGAAGTCTCTGACTGAAATCAAAGACGTTCTGGCTTCTCGTGGTCTTTCGTTGGGTATGCATTTAGAGAACTGGCCACCAGCTTCTCTGCGTAACGACGATAAGGTTTTGGCGTAAGCTTAAACGTTCAGTTAGTAAGGAATTAAACCATGCGTCATCGTAAAAGTGGTCGTCACTTCAATCGTACAAGCGCACACCGTCAAGCCATGTTTAAGAACATGGCGGTGAGCTTGTTCGAGCATGAAATCATTAAGACTACTCTGCCAAAGGCAAAAGAGCTGCGTCGTGTAGCTGAGCCACTGATCACTCTTGCAAAAGAAGATTCAGTTGCTAATCGCCGTCTGGCCTTTGCTCGTACTCGTAGCAAAGAAGCAGTAGGTAAGTTGTTCACTGATCTGGGTCCTCGTTACCAAGACCGTCCAGGTGGTTACATTCGCATTATGAAATGTGGCTTCCGTGCGGGTGATAACGCCCCAATGGCTTATGTTGAGCTTGTTGATCGTCCAGTGGTTGAAGCTGACGTTGAAGAAGTTCAGGAAGAAGCCGGCGAATAATTCTGTTATTTGCCGTTCAGTTTGAACATAAAAAAACCCGCTTTGAGCGGGTTTTTTTATGTCTGCTATTTTTGAGTCGGGTTGTCAGGCTATAAATGCAGCAAACTCTTTCAGTGCTCGCTTTGATTCCGGCATATAGCCAGCATGGAGCTGAAATACGTGCCACATTTCCGGGTACTCACTGAGCACAACCGGTACATTTGCGGCCGCCATTTTCTGCTTCAGGCGGATGCTATCTGAGTACAGTATTTCTTCACTGCCAACCTGAATCAACGTTGGCGGAAAATCTGTAAAATCGGCATGCAATGGTGAAATCTGCGGGTGTTCTACACTGATTTCTCCAGCGTATTTGGGTGCCATCTGCGACACCCACTGCGGTGTGAGGAGTCTTTCCCGCTCAGCTCGCTCTGAAAAAGACTCGCCGCTACAGGTTAAATCAATCCAGGGTGAAAATAGCACCAGCGCATTGGGCATTGGCATGCCTGCTTCTCGGATTGCTTGTGTAACGGCCAATGCTAACCCGCCACCGGCGGAGTCTCCGGCAATGATAACTGCGCTGTCTTTAGCCAGTTCTTTGTACGCTGACAGAGCGTCTTCAACGGCGGCAGGAAACACATGCTCCGGCGCCAGTCGATAGTCAATCAGGGAAGCTGTCAGCCCTGTTTGCTTAGCAATCCTAGCCACCATGTCGGCATGACTTTGCGGTGAACCAGAAACATAGCCACCGCCGTGCAGATAAAGTAGTTTTTTGGTGCCATCTGCTGCTAATGGGGTGAGTTGCCACGCAGGTACACCGGCCAGGGTCGTTTTGATTTTTCTTACACCCAACGGCATTGGTGCAAATTTCTGTAACAAGTCCAGACGCTGACGCTGCTTTTCAATCGGATAGTCTGGCTGAAAAGTTGGTTGAACGAGTTTTTCGATCAGAGTGCCCGTAATACGTGCCATTAAACTGGCCATAGCGTTCCCTGTTTTATTGAATTTATTGTAGTGGACTAAAAAAACGAACAACAGATTACCCTGTTGTTCGTTGAAGAGGAAGTACACTCATCCTTGAGTAAGGATCATGAACGTGGCAGAAACCCCGCCTAAAAGGTCTCAACCACGGCAGAAACTGTATCTGATATGTCTGTCATTTTGGGCAAGAAGCCGTCAGGATGAGAAAGCGGCAGTAAAGAAATGTCGCTGACGAACTCTCTTTCAGTGAACATTTCTTCGAGCGCCCCGTCCGCTATAACAAACCAGGATCAAAGTCAGAGTAGTGCGAGACTCAGCTGCGGTACATAGGTGATGATCAACACGGTTATCAACAGAATAAAGAAAAACGGGAGCGTCGCGCGATACAGCGTCATTACCGGTTTATCAAAGCGGAAGCTGGCGATAAACAGATTCATACCTACTGGTGGTGTGAAATAACCCAGCTGCATATTGGCCAGGAACAGAATGCCAAGATGGATTGGATGGATTCCGTACTCAATGGCGATCGGAAGAATAATCGGAATCATAATGACGATGGCGGAAAAGATATCGAGCATCATGCCTAATATCAGCAGAAACAACGTTAATAACAGCAGAAAAGTAAACCCATCACTGACGTGCTGTTGAATAAAAGCAAAAATCTGTTCTGGTATACCTGCATCAATCATGTAATTGGTTGATGCCAGAGATACCGCGAGAATCAGAAGAATTGCTCCTACCAGTTTCATGGAATCGCGCATCACTTCTGGCAATTCACGAAGTGTAATTTCCTTGCGGATAAACACCGTCACAACAAGGACATAAAGTGCCGTGATTGCAGCAGCTTCGGAAACCGCAAAGAAGCCTGAATAAATTCCCCCCAGCACGACAATTGGCAGCGGTATTTCCCATGCCGTATCTTTAAGCGCTGCCCAGGCTTCAGATTTATTAAACGTATGATCTGTTTGTTGGTCGGAGCGCGGTTGCAGCACAGCATAGACCGATAACGCAACGAGCATCAGTCCGCCCGGGATCAAACCGGCAAGAAAGAGATCATCAATACTGACTGGTGTATCCAGCGCCATTTGCTGTGCCACTACGCCGTATAGAATTAACGGCAGAGATGGTGCAAACAACAGACCGAGGCTACCAGAAGTAGTTACCAGGCCTAGGTTGAACTGCTGGCGATAGCCGGCTTTTTGCAGTGCTGGTACTAACAATGCCCCCAAGGCGACGATTGTTACACCAGAAGCTCCGGTAAACGCAGTGAATAAAGCGCATGCAACGAGTGCAACAATTGCAAGGCCGCCCGGCATCCAGCCCAGAAAAGCGTCGGTGATTCTTACCAGGCGCTGCGGTGCTTTACTTTCACCTAATAAATACCCTGCAAATGTGAATAAGGGGATGGCGATGAGAACCGGCATTTCTGCCACTCTGAAAATTTCTACTGCCATTACTTGCAGATCAACATCGGTTTGATAAAACCCCCATAAAGCGGATGCGGCAATGACCGCAAATAAAGGGGCACCTGCCAATGCCAGCATCAATAAAATCAAAGGGAACAATATTGTCATGCAGATGCCCTGTCAGTCGTGACGGATTGTTTTGTCGCAACGCCATAAATTGCAGAAGACAGTGCCTGAACGACGAAGCGTAACGCCATCAAAGCGAAACTCAGCGGAATGACGATTTGCAAAGGCCAGGCCGGTACCTGATCAAAAGCGACGTCGTTATATTCCAACGACCCTTTTACAAATTCGATACTGTGCCAGGCAATCAGACCACATACTGCTGCAGCGAAAATTGCGGTAATTACTGAACTGATGCGTTTAACCGTGGCGCCAGCCATACGATTAATGATATCGATAGCGATATGTTCACGGGTTCTGGTTGCCAGCAACGCGCCTAATAAACCCAGCCACAGGACCATGACGCGCAACAAGGGCGGTATCCACACAACGCCGCCGCCAAACACTGTGCGAGCAATAATGTCGACGCCGGCGAGAACAATCATCACCAGCAGCAACAAAATCAAGACTGCATCTTCGGCTTTATGAATCCACCGTGCTATTTGTTTCATTCCACCGTAGCCGTTTGTTGTGAGCGGAACTTTTGAAGACGCTGTTGCAAGCGGTCATAAACATTCACTGGGTAAACATTCTTCGACTTCAGCTCTGCCAACGCTTTATTGGCCAGTTGCTGCCACAGAGCTTTATCAGTATCGCTCAACTCTACAAATTCCATCCCATTCTGTTGCAGCGCCATGCGCGCACCAGCCTCGTCTTTTTCGTTCTGCGCGTCCATTGCTTTGAAGGTTTTGTTCATGGTGTCGCGAACAATTTTCTGGTCAGCTACAGATAACTTTTTAAAAGCACGCTCATCTACGATCATCATGCCGAACAGAAATACCAGCGGGAAATCGGTCGCGTGGGTCAGTTTGGTATGCCATTGCAGCGCAATAGAGGCCGACGGCGTAGCAGCGATGGTATCAATCAATCCGGTTTGCAGACTGGTGTATACATCGGATACCGGCAGAGAAATAGGCTCGACATCGCCACTGGTAAATGTGACCTGTGATACCACATCACCTTCTGGGACCCAAACTTTCTGAGAACGAACATCAGCGGATGTTTTTAATGCCTTATTGGACATCAGGTAGGCAAAGCCACCCTCGGATAAACCTAAAACGATGTAACCCTTTTCTGCCAGCGACTGCTTGATAATCGGATCAAATTCTTCACGCACTGCACGAATTTCTGCCAGATTACGAAAAGTAAAAGGCAGATTATAAAGTAACGAAGCGTTAGCAATATGTGCCATTGCCCCCGTTGAAACTGCCCCGCCTTGCAGCTGGCGAATACGCATTTTACGAATCACACTTTTATCACTACCTTGCACGCCACCGGGAAAGTACTTAATTTTTACCCGGCCTTCGGTTTGCTTTTTGATGTCCTTTGCGGCTTTGCGCATCATCTTCATCCAGTTGGTACCATCTGGTGCCAGGGAGGCAATTTTCAGTGTCGCGGCCTGACTGGTTGGGCAGATTAATACCAGCACCAACAGTAAGCGGGTTAACATTTTCATAGAAACTCTCTCTAATGTTTTTAAACGTGCTTTATTCAAAATACTCTGCAGATTCAGCCAGCAGTTCAGCAGCCTGGCGTTGAGCAAGGCGGTTAATCAGAGTCAGGCCTTCGACATGAGGATCGGCCGCCAGGGTTTGTTGCAATAATTGGTCGTGAAGTTCCTGATCAAACAACATGCGGGCGTATTGCTTAGCAAAAAGAACTTTGGCCATTAGGTGTTGGTCATCGGTTAGCTGCAATGCGGTTTCGAAATAACTGCGTCCCAGTTCGGGTTTGCCACCCAATGATGGTGGCAACTGAGTTTCCAGTACACCCAAATAGACCTGTACGGTGGCGTTATCATAACCAGGCTCATGGTGAGCAACCCACTGCATCAGAGCTTTCACTTTGCCGACCTGAGCAATGGCATTCCAGTCATCGCTGTTGGCTTGTATCCAGCCGGCCCATGCCGCAGCGAAGGCATAAATCATCGGAACATCGTCTTCGTCGAAATCTTCCTCTAATGCGATCACCAGCGGGTCAAGCTTGCCATCCATTTTTTCGCACAGCTCCTGATTGTATTCGCACAACGCGCGGCGAGCATATCCCATGGCTTTGTCCGCCATATGCTTGGCCTGTTCCTCATCCTCGGCAAACACACCAGCATAAGCCCCGTATAAACGTGCGCCGGCCAACAAAAAATCTTCGTCGTCCGGGTAGGTCAGAACCAGCGCATCGAGCAGCAGCAGGTAAGCTGGTGCACCGGCTGCAACGACCTCTGGATTGTCCTGGTTCATCATCGAGCGGGAGAGGTTGGCTGGCAGGTTACTCACGGAGCAGGCGCTCAGCAGTAGTAGCAAGCTAAGGCAGGTCATTAATTTCATAAAGGGCAGAGGCTAGATTTCAGGAGCGCGAATTGTACACTGTCTGATTAAAAATATTCATTATCAAGACCGGGATATTTCGACCGGTATCCGGGGAATAATGTGTTGCAGCCGCGCAACGCATACCGAGGGCTGTAATTTTATGGTCAGATACTTTCTGCCAGCTGAGTCAGAGTCTTGGTATCTTTGGAACTCCCGGCAGTAAAATCGATGCCGATGCGTTGCAGGATATCCAGCGCATTGGAGCTGTTGCTGTGCTCGGCAATGGTCTTTTTCGCCATAAAATATGTGATGTCATGGATGGATTTAACCAGTGCATAGTCGGCTGAACTGGTGTGCAGATTATCGATGAAGCTGTGATCGATTTTTACATAATCTACCGGCAGCGACCGAAGGTATTCAAATGATGATTGACCGGTACCAAAATCAGATAACACAAACTGGCAGCCGAGGTTGCGCATTTCATGCATAAAGTCGGCGGCATCATCCAGATCTTTGATGGCCGTTGTTTCGTTTAACTCAAAACACAGTTTTTCTACAGGTACGTCTTTCTCGCGAGCTTGTTCGAAAATATAGTTCAACAGATCTTCGTCGTTAATTGCGTGGCCGGAGAGCCGCAATACGAAGCGATCGATCGCGGCTGCCTGGCTTTGATTTTCGTGCAGCCACTGAATCATCTGTTCTAATATCCAACGATCCAGCAGATACATGCGGTTGTAGTTTTCTGCGGCTTGCAGGTATTCCAGCGGCGGGATCTGGGAGCCATGTTCGTCCTGAATACTGATGACGATTTCATACTGCACCTGGTCTTTCCACCGATCCTGAATCGGTTTGATCGGAATACATAGAACCTTAAGCTGATTGGTAGCCATGGCTTGGTTCAGCTTGTTACCCCAAGCCATAAACTCGTCCTGACGCTGATGTGACGCGTCGTTTTGCGCGTAGCGAATAATACGACTGCCACCTTTATCTTTCGCTACCAGGCAGGCTGCTTCGGCTTGTTCAATCAGATCGGATGCATCGCTCTGATCGTTATTCAGTTCTGATATACCGACGCTGATATGAACCCGGAATCTCTGATCTTCACTGTAAATATCAAAGTCTTCGATACGCTGTTTCAGAGAGCGCATGTTTGCTTCGGCCTGTTCGATATCTGCACGTCGAAACAGTATGGCGAACTCATTACTGCCGATACGTGCGCAAACGTTATCGGATTCCTGATCTTCCAGCATCGTTGCCAGTGTTTGCAGGCAGGCATCGCCACCTTCAACACCGTAATTTTTATTGATCAGTTTGAACTGATCGATGTCGATCATACACAGTGTGGTTGGAACCGGATTGCGCAAGTTCTGCGCAAAGGTTTCGTGTAGCTGGCGAACGAAGTGCTGTCGATTCAGCAAACCGGTCAGTGAATCGATATTGGCCTGTTCAGATAAGTCGTGATAAATCTGCTGCACCAGTTGATCAACGCTGTGATCAACGGCTGATTCGTCCTGCTCATAAAGACGTTTTACGTCGCCTTTATCAAAGGCAACGGCCAGCTCTGCCAGAGTAAAGTCGATTACTTTCATGCCGCTGTGATTTACACAGGCAAACTTGGAGTAATCGGGAGAAATCCAGACAATGGACACCGCCTGATCCTGGCGGGTTAACAGCAGCCAGTCTCCAGCCTGCAGGTTCTGAGCTTTGCGGTTCCCGCGGCCTTCCGGAACGATTGCTTGTTGGTCCGCGATAAACGTTGGCAGATCAACGGTTTCTCGGACTTCACCCTGGTTCAGGTGTTCCTCAGCGGCGCTGAGAATGTCGTTGTACCACTTCTGGTGCTGCGGCAGGCTACCATTCAGTTGATCAAGTTCTCGCTGCGCCAGTTCCAACATTGGTGTGAACCGCTGCAGCAACTCTTTGCGACCGGCATTTTTAGGGCTGAACAGTGCCAGTACCTGACGGTACAGTTTTACCGCCCCCTTAAAGCGCTTGCTATCGGCGCCTTCGCGCAGCAATAGCAGGCTGAGCAGTTGTTGCCAACCTTCTGTTAACCAATCAACCACACAGTTTGGCAAAGTGCGACCGGAGCTGTCTTTGCCAATTAAATGCTGAATTTTTTGGCGTGCCTGCTGCAGTCTGTGTTCGCCTTCTGCTGCCTGAGCAACCCGTTCAGCGTTTTGCCTGGCTTTACGTTCGGCATTAGAAACCAGTCCCTGCAGGTCCTCTAATAAATCATCCAGGGAGGTTTCGTCACTCTTAGCATTAACCACCAGTGGTGCAATCAAATCGTTAAGACGTTTGCTTAATTGATCCTCACCGCTGGTGGTGAGTTTGCCCAGTTTAGCCAGGTGGTTGAGGACCTGGCGCCCTGGATGCTCGGGATTAAACAGCAAGCTGGCATCTTTCAGCATCAGCCGCAGCAGCGGCCAGCCGAGCTGCTCAATATGAGGTTTAACAAAATCAGCAAGCTGACCGCTGGATAACAAATTCTGCGTAACCTGCTCGAGTGTCTCAATCGCATCGCGCGATTCTTCCGGTAAACTGGTTTCCTGGTCCGCCAGTTCCTGCTCAACCCGCTCACGAATATTACCGGGAAGTGTGTCTTGTTGACTGGCCAGGTCATTCAACACGTTATTGATGGCTTGAGGCTGGGCAACCGGCAGCGTCACTACTCGGGTTTGGTTTAACTCTTCAAAGCGCTGATGCCTCAATTGCAACAAAGACTGAATATTGGAATAGGCCTGTTGCGCTTCTTGCTGGTGGCGACGGAAGTTCTGCATGGTTGAGGTGGACGACGTGTTATCCGTTGTCATGCGCGACGCCACAAATGGTTGCTGCTCATTGGCGGCTTCCGTTACCGTCGTTGGGTGAGATGCAATCTGCACCACTTCCGCTGCTGAGTTATTGGTTGCCCGTCTGCGGTAGCGCATTGACATTGGGATATCGATGTCGCGGCATATTTCGCGATAACAAGATTGCAGCGTGGTGTAGGCAACTTGCTCAAAAACATCAAATGCCAGCGCTCGTGCTTCCTGTGGCAGATTAAGTTGTTCCAGGGCATCACGGAAAGCGTCAGTCACCGTATTCGGACCAATCGGGTTAAAGCAATCTTCGGTTTTGGCGCTGGATAGCGTATCGAGCAACTGACGGACTTCAAAACTGACGTGACTAAGTCGAGACTGCAGATGTGACGCCGCCACTTTTGCCAAGAGCCAGTCTTCGAAGTCGGCCTGCTGTACCAGGGACAGATTGTGCGGCTTTTCCCGGTTATCTTGTTCTTTATCGGCTTTGGGTTTGTTTTCCAACCACAGCCTAATCTGCAGCTGCAGGGCTTGCTTAAAGCTCTGATAAAAGGCGTTGGCGCCGTTTTTGGCTTGTTTCTCAAGTCGCAGCCATAGTTGCTGTTCGGCTGTGTTCCGTGCCAGATTTGCCTGGTCGAAGGTGCTTTCCAGAAACGCGGGTAACCAGACTTTCGGCAGGCGCTCGACAACATTCGCCGCTAATTGCTGGAAGGTTTTGCGATGGTCATAGCGGGATTCGTCAGATAACCCATCCTGCGCCTTATGGTTCTGATTAAACTCTTGTAACTGGAGGAAAATTTTATCGTTTGGGGTATCGAATTTCAGCCCGACTTCTTTTTCTTTGTGGTGCACCCAGTTGACCTTCACTTCTAATAGCTGCTGCTCAAGTTGCAATTTTAGTAGCAGCGGTTCGTCCGGTGTATCGATGGTGTCGTGCGGCCACGCCAGCTTCATGCCAGAGTGGGAATAGTCGGTAACCGTACAGTCATACCAATGATCATCGGGTAAACGCAGTTGGGCGATAAATTCGCTGTTAAACCTGGGGTGATCTCGGTATTCGGCTGCCATATTGATTCCATTATATGCTGCTTGAGCGCTGACTGGTGCACCCCTCGTCCCTCAGTATAGGTAACTCCGCGATGACCGCCTGATGGCTTGCGCTACAATCCAGTCATAAGCGGCTGAATTACCGACTTTTCAGCGCGCTTAGATTAATTGGTTCGTAAAACAGCTGTTAGTAAAACAAGGTAAAAGCTCAACGATCAAAACCCGAACTGCGTTCGTGTGCCCCGGTAAGGATCTTATGATGCTTATCGACGTTAGTTTATGAATGGGTATTGAAAACACGGTGATATTTGACACATGGCTCAACAGGCCTCGTTAGAAAGTGTGGGTTTTGTCATCGTACGTTCCCTTTGTGATATCAAATTCTCGTAAAGTGACCGTCATGTTGTGACAATCATGCACAGCGGCACTCAACCAAAGGGCATACATATGTTTTTCCAACGACTGGTTTTTGTTACTTCTGCATTGCTGGCATCGTCTCTGGCTGTTGGCTCCAAGTCAGAGGGTATTCATAAGTTCTGGATCGACAAAACCTATAACAACATGATTAAAGTTGATAATTACCAGGCCGAGGTTGAGCAGAGTTACCCGGGAGGTGTGGTCACAACAGCAGTTCAGTTCCGTCAGCCAGCGGATTTTTATATGCAGGTTGAAGAACCGCTGGAACTGCAAGGCGTGACTTTCAGTTATCAGAACGGTCAACTGGAATATTATTCGCCACAGATTAACCAGGCACTGGTGGTGAAAGGCTTATCTGGTCCTTCCTCTGACAGCGCGAAAGCTCAGGCCGAAGATATGTACTGGGCTAATCACGAATATTATAAGCGTACATTCACGCCATCGATCGAAGTTGCCAGCCGCATTTCAGTGGGCGTGGACCTGGATGCTGGCGATAATGAACGTGAGATTCTGAAAAGCCAGCTGTTTATTGATTACGACTATTCGTTACTAATGAAAGGCGATTTTTACTTTCGGGATGGTTCCGTGTTATCCATGGAGAATAAAAAAATCGACTTTAACCTGGCTGACTTTACTCTCCCAACGATGCAGCTGCCAGCGGCAACACCCTTGCGCTCCTGGAACCTGTCGGCTAATGCGTTGAGTGCGGATCAATTTGAAAAATCTGCGACATTTATACCCGTATGGCCCAACGTAGAATTACCACGCTGGAAGCTGGAAAAACCGGACTATTTCTTCAGTGAACAAGGGAAAGATGGCGCTGCTGTTTATTACAAAAACGCCCATTATTTTCTATTGATGACGGCTGAACAAACACCATCAAATGCAACGGCTCCTGCCGGAGCCCGAGTAGAACTGAATAACAATCGATATGGTCAACTGTTGCAGGCGCCTTCGATCAGTATCGTGGAGCTTCAGCGCGACGGGATTAGTTATCAGGTGTTATCGAATATCCATCTTGAAGACGTTTTGTTGCTGGCGCGCCAGCTCAGTAACTGAAGGCAGTGATACTGATACTCAAGAAAGTCGTGCGCAAATACCGCGGCATGGCTGATAAATGCCGCATGATTCGCGTACCTCCGTTAGTGAGGTAGCAGATCGAGCGCCAGTTTTACGAAGTCTTGTGATGTCAGGATTCCCTGCAAAACCCCGTTTTCATCCACCACCAGTAGACAACCTTGTTTCATTGAATGCAGCGATTCACCAGCTTCACGAAGGCTGGTTGTCGGGTTGACTGTCGTCAGTGTGGTTTTCATACAATCTGATAGCTGTGTCTGAGTCAGGTATTGGGCTAGCTGGTGGGCGCCAAATTTATCAGTAATTCGGAAAGCCTCGGTCAGAAACTCTTTCTGGGTAATTAATCCCAGTAATTTGTGTTGGTCGTCGGTCACAGGAATATGGCGAATTTGGTGGCTGGCCATTGTGGTTTCAACATCTTTCAGGTTTGACGTTGGTTTCAGCGTGATCAGATTGCGAATCATGATATCACTAACCTGTTTCATATCAGCTCCGTACTGCAATAAAGATTGTGCCTTTCAGTAAAGCAGGAATCTGCCTCGGTGCTATGCTGAAAACATCTATTTTGCGGAAATCAGGCGGCCTTTTATGAATATTACCAATAATATCCACAATTATTATGAGCATCTGGTTGCCGAAGAGGTGTTGCGGAGTCTGCCGGGAGACGTTGACCATGGATATCTGGCTGACGTTGCTTGTGTTGCTCTGAACCATTTGCCACCACGTTATATCCGACATGAAGTGGATATGGCGTTTTATATGTCGCCTAATGAGTTGCATGAGATCAGCGAGCGGGTAAAAGAAGCGGTGGTAAAAGCGATTGGCTTTATTGCCGCTCATCGCCGTGACGATGCAGAATAACCCGCAGTAATCTTTACAAAACGTAAAGACGAGATTCTGAACTTGATTGTTATGGTGAGAATCCAAGACACTGTGGCGAATGTTTTGGGGGAACTATGAATATTCTGCTGGTTGATGATGATCTGGAATTGTGTGAACTGTTGAAGCGCTATCTGGAGCGCGAGTTATTTCAGATAACTCTGGTTCATGATGCCCGGCGTGGTTTGGAAGAGGCGTTAACCGGTAAATATCAGGCCGTTATTCTGGATGTTATGTTGCCCGGTGGAAACGGTGTCGACATTTTGCGTGCTATTCGCCAGCGTAGTGATTTACCAGTGTTGATGCTGACGGCTAAGGGCGATGAGATGGATCGTATTCAAGGCCTGGAAATCGGCGCTGATGATTACATGCCTAAACCGGCGAACCCCCGTGAACTCGCTGCGCGGTTGCGCTCGATACTTCGCCGTAACCGCAGCGCCGATGTCGCGGATAGCAATATCAAATTAGATGAATTATTAATCAACCTGGACCAGCATCAGGTCAGCCGCGAGGGTGATGTACTCGACCTGACTGCCACTGAATTCAACATACTGTGTGTGCTTGCTCGTGAAGCCGGTAAAGTAGTAGAAAAAAATCGCTTGGCTGAGCAATCGATGCAGCGTTCCTTAACTCTTTATGACCGAAGCCTTGATATGCACCTGAGTAACTTGCGTAAGAAGCTCGGACCCAACCGTCACGGTGATCAGAGAATTAAAACGGTTCGTGGTATTGGTTATATCTACGCGCCGGAGCAGGGCGAAAACGCCGCCTGAATCCGATAAATCACTGTAACGTTTGTTTTTTAAACACCGCAATAAAGCACGGCATGGTGCCTGGTCATGTTCATCTGGTTTTAAAAGCAAAAAGAAACCGGTTTTATTGTCTCTGTAACCGGCTATGATTCCCCTCAGATTTTTTATGCTGGCAGTGACGATATGCGCGGTATTTTTGTAAAAATTTATCTGGCGTTTCTATTTACCAGTATCGTTGCCACTCTGGTGACACTGATTCTGGCCGCTTACTACCGTGAATGGTCGAATGAATCGATCAACCTGATTGCCCCCACCGGTGGTTACATCTCTGCCGCTGAGCTGACGCTGCAATACGGTGGCGAGCCGTTATTAATCGAATGGCTGCTAACGTTTCAGCGCCATCCCAGTGTGAATGCCTATGTTTTCGATAGTAGTGGCCTGAGCCTGCTCGATAACGTGCCTGATCAGGTGCGTGAATATGCCTTCTCGCCAGAGTCTTATGAAGCCCGTGTTGATCCCCTGGGGCGTTCAGAGATTATCGTCAAAGCCCCCATCGCAAGTTACGACGGTCGTTTTTATTTATTGGTGGTGGAATTTGTTCACCCGCTGGCGGTATTTAATTTGCCGACGTACCTGGCGTGGGGGCTGGGAGCCTCACTGGCGCTATTTGCGGTACTGGGGTTTTTGTTGTCCGGTTATTTAACCCACCCGCTGCGACATATGCAGCGCAGTGTAAAAGCAATGGCCAAAGGTGACTGGTCGGTGCGTATTCCACGCAACCTGCGTCGTCGTCAGGATGAGATTGGGGAGTTGAGCCGCGAGTTTAATCAGATGGCGGGCAAATTAGAGCGCTCAATCCAGGATCAGCGTCAGCTGGTGCGCGATGTCTCTCATGAATTGCGCTCGCCGCTGGCCCGCTCACGGGTGGCACTGGAGCTGGCTCGTTTGGACGCGGTACCAGAACAGAACGAATTTCTTGATCGTATTGAGCTGGAAACGCAGCGGTTAGATGAATTAATTGGTGACCTGTTAGGGATGGCGCGGCTGGAAATTGAACAAGATCAGAAACATTGGCAAGCGCTTAACTGCGAACAACAGTTGCGTCACATTATTGAAGACGCCCGGTTTGAGCGGCCGGATGGTTCGATTCAGATCTTTTCACGCACATCACGCTCGCGGGTACTGGCCGATCCACGTCTGCTGGCGGCGGCATTCGAGAACATCATCCGCAATGCGTTATTACATACCCATCCGGGAACATCTGTGGATATTCGTTTGGCAGACGAAGACGAATGGCTACTGCTGAATATCCGAGATCACGGTCCGGGTGTCCCGGATGACAAACTCGATGATCTGTTAAGACCGTTTGTGCGTAATGAGAATGCTCGTCAGCGCAGTGAAGTGTCGTTGGGACAGGGCCATCGGGGCTTTGGCCTCGGTTTAGCCATTGCCGATAAAGTGATATGTGCCCACGGCGGTTCGCTTGAGTTGAGTAATCACATTGAAGGCGGTTTGCAGGCGGATATTCGTTTGCCCTTGTTAAGTGAAGGCGCCTGAGGGTTGTTCCGTGTCAGGTAATTGGGTGGCTTTTTTGCTATGATACCGGCCAATTTTCACTCGTGAGTTTCTGGAATCCCATGTCTGAGTTAAAAAACGATCGCTTTCTGAAGGCGCTGTTGCGTCAGCCGGTTGACCGTACCCCGATCTGGATGATGCGTCAGGCGGGCCGTTATCTGCCTGAATATAAGGCGACCCGTGCCCAGGCCGGTGACTTTATGTCGTTGTGTAAAAACCATGATCTGGCCTGTGAAGTCACTATTCAGCCGCTTGAGCGGTTCCCGCTGGATGCTGCGATCTTGTTCTCTGATATTCTGACCATCCCGGACGCTATGGGGTTGGGTCTGTATTTTGAAACTGGCGAAGGGCCGCGGTTCAACAAGATCATCCGTACGGAGGCTGACGTTAATAGCTTGAATGTAGTTAACACCAAGGCCGATCTGGATTACGTGTTAAAAGCCGTCAGCACCATTCGTGGCGAATTGAATGGGCGTGTACCGCTGATTGGGTTTTCCGGTAGTCCTTGGACGCTGGCTACCTATATGGTCGAAGGTGGTTCATCAAAAGATTTCCGTCACGTCAAAGCGATGATGTATGACACGCCGGAAGTCATGCATCAGTTGTTGGATACACTGGCGAAATCTGTGATTGATTATTTGAATGCTCAGATTGAAGCCGGCGCCCAGGCGGTGCAGATTTTTGATACCTGGGGCGGCAGCCTGAGCGACGTGTGTTATCGCGAGTTCTCGCTGAAATACATGGAGCAGATTGTGGCGGGTTTAAAGCGGGAGCATGATGGTAATAAAGTCCCGGTTATTCTGTTCACCAAAGGCGGCGGTCAGTGGTTAGAATTGATGGCGGATACCGGTGCTGATGCACTGGGTCTGGACTGGACCACTGATATCGGTACTGCCCGTGGTCGGGTTGGTGATCGTGTTGCGCTGCAAGGTAACATGGACCCCTCGGTACTTTACGCGTCGCCGAAAACCATTCGTGCAGAAGTTAAACGTATCCTGGACAGTTACGGCCATGGCTCTGGTCAGGTATTTAATCTGGGTCATGGTATTCACCAGTTTGTTGATCCGGAACACGCCAGAGCGTTCGTGGAAGCGGTGGTTGAACTCAGCCCTGAGTATCATCAGTAACCGCAGGTATACGGCTTAAGTAATTGAAAAACGGTGTCTTTCAGACGCCGTTTTTTTTCGCTCAATTGTTACTTTGTCTGATAATTCTTTACGCTGATGGTCGCCAGCCATATAGGGCTTACGCAAGGATCGTGCTATCTTTTCCTGAGTACCCCGATCTTTCATTTAACCTGACTACTCGGACGACCGATCTCCAGGAATGAGGCACCTCTTTTTATGACATTGCTCTGGATTCCTCTGCTCCCGCTGTTTGGAACCCTGGTTCCCCTTTTGGCCGATCGTTTTGGCCGGCGGGTAACCTTAACGACCACGGCCTTTGTTCCTGCTATGGCATTGGTCTGCTTATTTACTCTGATGCCACAGGTATTGGACGGTGAAGTCATTCACTGGCAAACCAGCTGGATACCCAATGCCGGATTATCCCTGGCTTACCACCTGGATGGTCTGGGCATGTTGTTCTGTTTGCTTATCCTTGGCATCGGTTTGTTGGTTTTGCTGTACGCCCGGTATTACATTTCTGACGAAGACCATATGGGGCGTTTTTACGCTTTCCTGCTGTTATTTATGAGCGCCATGTTGGGGGTGGTGTTATCGGATAATCTGCTGCAATTATGGGCTTATTGGGAACTTACCAGCATCAGCTCGTTTCTGCTGATCAGCTTCTGGTCGGATAAAACCGACGCACGTAAAGGCGCTCGCATGGCGCTGACCATCACCGGTGCTGGTGGCCTGGCACTGTTGGCGGCATTCATTGTGATAGGCGAAACGGTTGGTAGTTACAGTCTGACTGAGGTATTAAACAGCGGTGATTTGTTACGCGAGAGCGCAGCCTACCCACTGATTATTGTGCTGTTCCTGCTGGGAGCCTTCACTAAGTCTGCTCAGTTTCCATTTCATTTCTGGTTACCACATGCGATGGCCGCGCCAACCCCGGTATCCTCTTACCTGCATTCGGCGACCATGGTTAAGGCCGGTGTTTTCCTGTTGGCTCGTTTTTATCCGGTGCTGTCGGGGACAGAATTATGGTTTGGAGTGGTATCTCTGGTCGGTCTTGCGACTTTGCTGGTCGGCGCTTACACGGCGTTGTTTAAGCATGATTTGAAAGGACTGCTGGCGTATTCCACCATCAGTCATTTGGGGCTGATCACGCTGCTGTTTGGCCTCGATACACCGTTGGCGGCAATTGCCGCGGTATTCCATATTATTAACCACGCAGTATTTAAAGCGTCGCTCTTCATGGCTGCTGGCATCATCGATCATGAAGCAGGTTCGCGAGACATGCGCCAGCTCAATGGTCTTTGGCAATACATGCCGATAACCGCGTCCCTGGCCATGGTTGCCGCAGCATCCATGGCTGGTGTTCCGCTGTTAAATGGTTTCTTATCGAAAGAGATGCTGTTTGCTGAAACATTGTCACAACACACGCTCGGTTCTCTGTCCTGGATTATTCCAGTGTTGGCGACTTTGGGTGGTGCTCTGGCAGTGGCGTACTCGTTGCGCTTTATACACGACGTATTCTTTAATGGTGAACCCATTAACCTGCCCAAAACGCCACATGAGCCACCGCGCTACATGCGTGTGCCAGTGGAAATTTTGGTGGTGATCTGTTTGCTTGTTGGTGTTGTGCCCAATCTCACCGTTGGTGCTTTGTTAAATGCTGCCGCAGGCGCAACGCTTCAGGCGCCTTTGCCTGAGTTCAGTCTGGCAATCTGGCACGGATTTAATATGCCATTGCTGATGAGTTTGCTGGCTGTGGTGGGCGGAAGCTTGTTGTATATCAATCGCCGTCATTTATTTAACTTTCAGGGGCAGTTTAACGAGATTGACGCTAAGGTTGAGTTCGAAAGGTACATCCAGTATCTGGTGGCTAAAGCCACTCAACTGCAGCAGGCGTTTGATAACGGTAAGTTGCAGCGATACATCACCTACCTTGTGGTGATTTCTCTGGCGGTTGCGGGCTGGCCTCTGCTCGAATTAGCTGAGGCTCACGGCAGTCGCCCCGAGCAACTGATGGAATGGCCAATGCTGGTGGCGACCATCATCGTCATAGTGGGTACTCTGGCGACGATGATTTTCAGCCATTTACGTCTGTTATCACTGGTCATGATTTCGATTGTTGGCTTAGTGGTAGCGGTGGCCTTTGCCTATTTCTCTGCACCGGATCTGGCTTTGACCCAGTTGTCGGTGGAAGTGGCTACCATTGTGTTGTTCCTGCTGGCACTGTTCTTCCTGCCGCAAAAAACACCGCTTCAGGAAAGTTCGATTCAGCGCATTGTGCGTGATCTCGGAATCGCTTCGGCCATTGGTGCGGTGATAGGTACCTTGTGTTATGCCATGTTGACACGTCCGCTGGATACTATTTCCGACTATTTTGTGGATAACAGCAAAACTGGCGGGGGTGGTACTAACGTCGTTAACGTGATTCTGGTTGATTTCCGTGGTTTTGATACTCTCGGTGAGATTACTGTACTGGCGATTGCTGCATTGGGTATTTTCAAACTGCTGGCTGGCATGCGGTTGTTCGTACCAACGGCGGATCAGGACGGTGTTGCCTGGTCGAAAGATAAAAACCCAATGATGCTGGCGCTGGTGTCACAGAGTTTATTGCCATTGGCGCTGCTGATTTCTGCATACATTTTCCTGCGTGGCCATAACCTGCCCGGTGGCGGTTTTATTGCAGGTTTAATTACGGCCATTGCTTTGATCCAGCAATACATTGCCCACGGAGTATCGTGGATGAAAGAGCGTATGGATTTCCCGTATCACTATATGATCGCAATAGGCTTATTGCTGGCGATTTTGTCTGGCCTTGGTAGCTGGGTGTACGACCGACCGTTCCTGACAACCTGGTTTGATTATTTCTACTGGCCGGTGGTGGGTAAATTTGAGTTAGCCAGTGCCATGGTCTTCGATCTGGGTGTGTATTTCACTGTGATTGGCGCGACCATGTTGATTCTTGCCAATCTGGGTAAGTTAACCACCACAGAACGTCCGACCGCGGGAGTAAAATAACATGGAAACTTTATATGCCGTGTGTGTCGGTGCGATCACGACCGGGGGAATTTTCCTGGTATTACGTGGTTATACCTTCGCTGTTGTTTTGGGTTTAACGCTGCTGTCTTATGCCGTGAATTTATTCTTATTCGCCAGTGGTCGTCTTGTTATTAACGGCGCTGCTATCCTCGGTGAAAGCGAACAATACGCCGATCCGTTACCTCAGGCTCTGGTCTTAACCGCAATAGTTATTGGTTTTGCCATGACTGCATTCGCGTTAATTCTGGCCTTGCGTGCGCGGTCTGACTTAGGCAATGACCAGGTTGATGGTAAAACAGAAATTCACGATGATCTGCCGCAAAAAGGTCGCCGTAATGGGGGGGAAGATAAATGAGCCTGATGGATCATCTGATTTTTTTCCCGGTACTATTACCGCTGATTACCGGTGTGTTATTACTACTACCGCCATTACATGAAGACTTGCCTCGTCAGCGGATGATGGTATTCGCCGCTAATGCCGCACTGGTTTTGATTGCTCTGCTATTGCTTGGTAACAGCCTTAAATACGGTACTCAGGTCTATATGATGGGGGACTGGCAGGCACCGTTTGGAATTGCATTGGTAAACGATACGCTGGCATCGGTGATGCTGGTATTAACGTCTATTCTGGCGCTGGCAGCACACTTATACGCCTGTGCTGGTGATGACGAAAAAGGCCCCTTTTTCCAACCGCTGTTTATGTTTCAGATTGTTGGTATTAATGGCGCTTTTCTGACTGGTGATATCTTTAACCTGTTTGTTTTCTTCGAGATTTTATTAATTGCATCTTATTCATTGCTGATCCACGGTGGCGGCAAACAGCGCACTCAGGCAGCCGTACATTATGTGTTATTAAATCTTGCGGGTTCAGCCATGTTCCTGTTTGGTTTGGGTATGATCTATGCGTCATTCGGTACGCTCAATATGGCCGACCTGGCATATAAAGTTGCCCACCTGAACGAAGAGAATATCGAGCTGGCCAAGTCTGGTGGCTTATTATTGTTAGTCGTATTCGGTCTAAAAGCCGCGTTGTTACCAATGCACTTCTGGTTGCCTCGCACTTACGCATACACGTCGACACCTGTGGCTGCACTGTTCGCTATTATGACTAAGGTCGGGATTTACAGTATATGGCGTGTTCATACTGCTATCTTTGGTGATCATGCCGGAGAGTTGGCCGGCTTAGCTATTGGCTGGTTATGGCCATTGGCGCTGATGACTCTGGTAGCGGGAATTATCGCTGTTATGGCAAGTCAGACGTTAAAAATGTTAGCAGCCAATCTGGTGATTGTTTCAGCCGGAACGTTATTGGTTACCCTGGCGTTGAATACTCCTGAGGCGACGGCTGCGGGTTTGTATTATCTGATTCACAGCACGTTATTATCAGCGGCATTATTTTTAATTGCCGGGTTAATTCAGGAGCAACGTGCCCAGGCTCAGGACCGATTTGTTAAAGGTCGGCCAGTATCACAACCCTTATTAATTGGCGCTTTGTTTTTTATCGCTGCGCTGGGTTTGATTGGTATGCCTCCCTTCTCAGGCTTCGTCGGTAAAATCCTGATTCTGCAGGCATCGTCAGATGTACTCGAAGCTTCCTGGATCTGGGCTCCATTACTGATGTCAGGTTTAACGGCGATGGTTATGTTAACCCGCGCCGGCAGCACCCTGTTCTGGCGTGCCGCAGGCCAGCCTGCACAGGAAACCAAAGCGCATGCGTTACAAGTGACTGCGGTAGTTGTTCTGCTTTTATGTTCGCCGTTGATGGTGATATTTGGCGGGCCATTATCGGATCTAACTGTTACGGCTGCACAGCAGCTGCACAAGGTACCGATGCCGGTGCTCGCCACTGGCGACTTACCCGTAGCGGAGGTATTACCATGATTGCACGCTTACTTCCTATGCCGATGCACAGCACCTTGTTGCTGGTTGTGTGGTTATTATTAAACGGTCTCTCTGCAGGGCAGTTATTATTGGGGACCATCCTGGCGATTGTTATTCCATTACTGACTTCACCATTCGCAGATCACCAGAGTAAGGTGAAAAAGCCTTTTGCAATGGCAGTTTACGTATTGCGTTTATTGTGGGATATCGTTGTTTCTAATGTGGAAGTCGCACATCGGGTATTGCGAAGCAATCGTAAGTTAAATCCTGGTTTTATTGCTTTTCCTTTGGAATTAACCGGAGATTTTCCGTTAACGGTATTGGCCAGCACTATCTCCCTAACGCCGGGTACTGTAAGTGTCGACTTTTCTGAAGATAAACAATGGCTCTATATTCATGCGTTGCACATCGACAATGAACAGGAAATTATTGATTCCATTCGTGATCGTTACGAACAGCCACTAAAGGAGATTTTCTCATGAGTAGTGCAGATGTTCTGAGTTACGCCATCCTCGGTACCGGGCTGTTGGTTTTGGTATCGCTATTATTGAATGTTTGGCGTATTTTATTGGGCCCGGAAATTACCGACCGTATTCTGGCTCTGGATACATTATACATTAATAGTATTGCACTGATTATTTTAATGGGTTTACACAATGGTTCAGCGCTGTATTTCGAAGGTGCGTTGTTAATTGCCATGCTGGGCTTTGTGAGTACTGCGGCACTGAGTAAATACCTGTTGCGCGGAGATATTATTGAGTGATGGAAAATTCAGATTTATTTAATTATCTGGTGGCTGGCTTGCTGATTATTGGCGGCTTTTTCGTATTTGTGGGCTCTTTAGGGTTGGCTAAATTACCAGATTTTTTCACACGTTTGCATGCGCCAACGAAAGCTACCACTCTTGGCATCGGTTCTGTACTGATAGCCTCCATGTTAGTGACCAGTGTGCGTGAAGGTGGCTTCAGTGTTTATGAGCTGGTAATCAGCTTATTCCTGTTTATCACAGCTCCGGTTTCTGCCCATATGATGGCAAAAGCTGCACTGCATAAAAAAATCTCTATGTTAGATCGAACGAAAAACCATGACATGACGGCACGAATTGCGGCCCAAAAAACGCCGCAAGAAGAACAACAGCCGGAAGATTCTCCGGCCTGAAGTCTTCCCCGGTCTCATTACATTTGAAAGCCCTGTTGGTGTTAATCAATAGGGCTTTATTGGTTACAAACTTGCAGATAATCAGTGACTGGGCCATGATAAAAAGATATTCGGAAAACAGAAATCCTGATGCGTCTGGATGATCTTGTTTTAGCACCCAAATAAGTTATTCAAATCAATTATTGATATTATTATGTTGGCCAGTTATACGACTTATTTAAGCTTCAGTGTTGGCAAGTCAATGCAGGATTAACGGCATTTAATATCAATGATTAACCCTGCCACTCATGCTAAATTCTTAAAAGGCTGATAAAAGCGTTCTTGCCGGATTATGGTGATGATAGCTTTAGGATCAGTACATTAAGCCTAGTCTTGTGAGTAGCATAAGCAGGAATCCATTGCCATGGAATGCGTAATGAAAAATCTTTTCTATCAGTAATAACAGGGTATGTGCTGGATTGCCGGTTTATACCGAAACATTTAATCGCCTGAACATATTCTTAGAGATTGCAAATTCCAGCGTATTGCCTGCGGCCATTGCGGCATGCTGAACAACGGCAGCAACCCCCTGCTTTTATGAGTTAACCAAAGGTACACATTATGTTTGGCATCAAATCGACGTTAATAACGGCCGGTGTGGGGATCGCAGCGGTCGCCACTATGGCTTTTTTATGGAAATCAGAAGAACTGAAAGCCGCTAAACTGGAGACCCGGTTAGAGATGATTCGCACGGAACTGGTGCAATCCAAGAGCAATAATCTGTCATTAAAAACCCAACTAACAAAACAAAATAAAGATCTGGCGCGTTTACAGACTCTGGCAGAAGTGAATCAGGAGAAAATTAATGAACTTGAGCATGATCGTGACGACGCCCGTAAGGAAACTGCAACAGCGATTGATCAGATTAACCAGCTACGCTCAAAAGAACTGGAAATGGCCCGACAACAGCCATATTCACGCGGTAACCTTGCTCACAAGCGTTTGTCTGACAGCATGCAGCGGATTGCCGGAACGCAAGATTGAGCGTATCCAGGTTGTCAGTATTCCGGCGTTACCACCAGTTATAACGCTTGCCCCTCCGTCCCCACCCAACTCGACTTTGCCACCGGTATTGGTGACGACGGCTGACGATGTAGCCTATTACATTGAGGCTTGTGACGCTTTCTCTGATGTCGATGACGATGACTCTGACGCAGTTGCCCGGTTGCAGCAGGATTACCCGGGATTGTCGCGTAGCTCCGCCTGCGATTGGGCAGTGTACGGTTTCACTGTTCAGGGGTGGCTTAACTTCGAAGCTTATATGTCAGAGCTGGCTGGTTACGTCGAACAATTGCGGGCTCATATTGATTATCAGAATCGTATGATGGAAGAACGGCAGAAAATTGTAGCTGAGCGCGATAAAGCACTGATTGATATGCAATCGAGCCGCGAAACCAGCAGCATCGAATAAGCGGTTTGTATGCTATATCAGAAGGCCGATGAATGAGGTGATGTCACGAATGAGCAGGAGAGTGCTTAAACATGAAGCGCGAAAATCGCGGATAAAAAATCCCCGCTTCAGATAGCTGAAGCGGGGATTTTTTATCCGGGGGTTACGGGTTGCAGCCTGAACAAATCAGACTTTCTTCCCTTTAATTTTTTCCCTCGCGGTTTGCATCATGACGTACAGTGCCGGAATCAGGAAGATACCAATCACTGTTGCAAATAACATCCCAGAGAGCACTACGAAACCGATTGATATACGGCTCATTGCGCCGGCACCACTGGCAACGATTAATGGCGCAACGCCGAGAATAAAGGAGAAGGCGGTCATCATGACTGCGCGGAATCGCAAGCTGGCAGCTTCTTCGGCAGCATCCAGAATTGATTTACCTTCTTCCCGAAGTTGCTTAGCGAATTCGACAATCAGAATGGCGGATTTACTGGCCAGACCAATTAACATCACCAAGCCAACCTGAGCGTATAAATTGTTATCCAGTCCATTGATTAAATACAACGGAACTAACGCGCCCATAATTGCAACGACCACTGACAGGATAACTGCCAACGGAATCGTCCAGCTTTCGTATTGTGCCACCAGAAACAGATAAGCAAACAATAACGACAACGAGAAGATCAGAACCACGTAACCCGCGGATTCACGTTCCTGCTGTGCGGTACCTGTCCATTCCAGTACATACCCGGATGGCAACACATCAGCGACAATCCGTTCAACTTCCTGCATCACATCACCACTACTGAAGCCATCTGCGGGTGTGATGTTGATGCCGGCATTGCGGTATGTGTTGTAGCGATCCAGTTTTTGCGGCCCCAGTGCCTGGCGGATATCCAGAATTGATCCTGCAGGAACCAGTGCACCATTATCCGACTTAATATAAATACCGCTGATGTCTGCGATGGCATCACGATATTCACTTTCAGCCTGGAGCATCACGCGATAATTGCGGCCGTATAACGTGAAATCATTCACGTAGGACGAACCCAGCTGGCTTTGCAGGGTATTAAATACAGTCGCTGGTGAAACGTTGAGAGTCGCGGCTTTTTCACGATCCAGAATGACTTCCAACTGAGGATTGTTGGCGTTGTAAAAGGTGAAAGCCTGTTTGATTCGATCAGAGCTGTTCAGTGCCAGAATTAAACTGTTTGCTACCTGGGCCAGGGCTTGTGGTGTGTCGTTTGCCTGATCCAGCAGGTTAGCTTCCAGTCCACCGGCAGTACCAAGACCAGGAATCGGTGGGGGTGGGAAACCAAAGGCATTAGCTCCGGGTATGGCCTGTAATTCTTTGGTCATTTGCTGAAAGGTGACGTACCAAGGAGTATCTGGACGTTCATCCCAATCTGTTAATACCGGCAACATAAAAGCGTTGTTGGAAGCGGCACCACCAATTAAGCCGAAGCCACTGATGGTCATCGTGCGCTCAATTTCGGGAATTTCCAGCAGCGTTTCATCAATGCTCGCCGCCAGATCTGTGGTGCGATTGACTGATGCGCCCTGAGGCAGCGAAATATCAACAAAGAATGCTCCCTGGTCTTCATAGGGAATGAAACCAGTTGGCGTATTTTTGAATAAAAACGCAGTTGCACCACAAATAATTACCAGGAGCGATACAGTGGTCATAACGCGTTTATTCAGGAATACAGCACCTCGTACGTATGTTATCCGGGCGCCATCCACGCGACGATTAAACCAGGCAAAGAATCCTTTTGGTTCGGCTTCCGGTTTTAGCAGTAAGGCACATAACGCCGGTGACAAAGTTAAAGCGTTCAGTGAAGACAAAGCAACGGCAACGGAAATGGTGACCGCGAACTGAGTGTATAATTTACCGGTTAAACCCGGCATGAAAGCCACCGGAACGAATACCGCCAGAAGCACCAGCGTCGTGGCGATGACCGGACCAATCACTTCGCTCATGGATTTGGCAGTCGCCGCCGGAGCATCAAGGTTATCCTCCTTCATGTGGCGCTTAACGTTTTCTACCACCACAATCGCATCATCCACCACAATACCAATGGCCAGAATCAGAGCAAACAGAGAAATAGTATTTATTGAAAATCCCGCCGCTTGCAGCGCAACAAAGGTACCAACCAACGAAACCGGGATGGTTGCCGATGGAATTAAAGTGGCACGCCAGTCGCCCAGGAACAGGAAGGTTACGGCAATTACCAGAATAAAGGTCATTATCAGCGTATCGACAACTTCGGAAATCGATGCGCGCACAAAGCGGGTGGAGTCATAAAATACCTGATATTCCATACCTTCCGGAAAGTACTCGCTGAGGCGCTCCATTTCTGAGATAACTTTATCGGCAACATCCAGTGCGTTGGCACCTGGGCTTTGATAAATGGCGAACGGAACTCCTGGTTTGCCGTTAACACGCATCTTAAAACCATACGTTTGCGAACCCAGTTCGACACGGGCAACGTCTTTCAGATAAATACGTGAACCATCACGACTGGTTTTAACGATAATGTTTTCGAATTCTTTGGCGTCGCTTAAACGGCCTTTACTGGTAATGGTGAACTGGAATTGCTGGTCGCTGCTAACCGGAGGTGCGCCAATCTGTCCCAGTGCCGCCTGAACCGATTGACTTTGAATAGCCGAGCTGATGTCACTCGGTGTTAAGTTCATTGCCTGTAGCCGATCCGGATCAAGCCAGATACGCATACCGTATTCCATACTGCCAAACTGCGAGGCACTGCCCACACCGTTAATACGGGCAATAGCATCTTCCACATAAATCGACGAGTAATTACTCATAAACAGATTATCGAGACTTTCATCCGGTGATGTCAGAGCAATAACCATCAGCATTGAGCTGGATTGTTTCTGAGTCGTCACACCACGACGAACAACATCCTGTGGCAGGCTGGCATTCGCCAGTGCAACACGGTTTTGTACATTGACCGCAGCCTGGTCAGGGTCGGTGCCAACCTTAAATGTCACGGTCAGCGTATAGCTGCCATCGTTGCCACTGGTTGAACTCATGTACAACATATCGTCGACACCGTTCACCATAGATTCAATTGGCGTGGCGACCGTCTCTTCCACAGTCTGGGCATTCGCACCAGTGTAGCTGGCTTCAACTTTCACCTGAGGCGGGGTGATGTCCGGATACTGAGTAACGGGCAAACTGACCACGGCCAGCAAACCCGCAATCATGATGACAATGGATATCACCAATGCGAATTTGGGGCGATTAATAAAAAAGCGTGAAAACATAAATTATTGCTCCACTGCTTCAACGGTCTGACCGTTTTTCACTTTCTGCAGGCCCTGAGTAATAACGCGTTCACCGGCTTCTAAGCCGGAAACGACAATCCAGTTTGAACCCATCTGTTCACCCAGCGTCACGCGACGCTGCTCAACAACCTGCTGATTATTAACCACCAGTACCATATAACCATCACGATCACGCTGTACGGCAGCTTGTGAAACAGTAACCACTTCCGGCGCATTCTTAGGTTCGAGTGTTACCCGCACAAACTCGCCCGGTAGCAGCAGTTCATTCGGATTCGGGAATTGGGCACGTATCGCCACCGAGTCGGTTTCTGTATTCACTTCAGGAGACAAAAAGTCGAACTCACCGTCAAACTCGTATTTTTCACCATTCGAAAGCAGCAGTTGTGGAATCATATTGGACCCTTGCAGCTCCGGAGAGGCGCGGCGAGCTTCCAGCAGAATTTTGTTGGATACCGAAATATCCACATAAACCGGATCGGTCTGAACAATGGTGGCCAGGTTACTGCTGTTAGCAGCAATCAGGTTGCCGGTATTTATACTGGCACTGCCAATTTTGCCATCAATCGGACTTTTGATATCGGTATAGCCGAGATTAAGCTGCGCTTGCTGTAGTTGAGCTTCGGCTTGCAAAACCTGCGATTTTGACTGGTCGCGTTGAGCTTCCGCACTTTCCAGCTGAGCTTTGGAGGTGGCGCCACTTTTGCGTAACTTTTGCTGACGACTTAATTCTGCACTGGCCTGTTTTAATGATGCTTTGGCGCTCAATAATGCGGCTTGTGCCTGCTTGAGCTGAATTTCGTAGGTGACCTTTTCAATAGAGAACAACGGATCATCTTTTTTCACCCGACTGCCTTCAACAAAATGGCGTTGCTCCAGGATACCGCCCACGCGCGGAATAATCTCGATACGCTGTACTGCGCGAATACGCCCGGCGATTTCGATATCCGGCGTTACTTTTTCTTTTTTGATTGTATTAACAATAACGGCGGGACCTTCCGCAAAGCTGGAATAACTCAGCAGTAGCGCAACGGCCATAAACAAAGGTTTCATGCAAAATCTCCAGTGCATAGGTGGGGGACGGTCTATAAAATCAGATTAGTTCAGGAATAGCGAATATGCTTGCACAGCATAATAATCGGCTGAACCGGGTTTGGTTAGCATATAAATGCAATTATAGGTATGGAAGCGGGATGTAATGTGGTGGATCTGTGTTGTTGTATCGGAGCGCTCAGATGCGCTCCAGTGCCTGCTGCAGTTTTTCGACGGCGATCACTTCCATGCCTGGGATCGGCTGACGTGGTACGTTCCCTTTTGGCACGATGGCGCGTTTAAAACCATGTTTTGCAGCTTCTTTAATTCGCTCCTGACCGGAGGGGACAGGACGGATTTCGCCAGACAGGCCAACCTCACCAAATACGATTAAATCCTGAGGCAAAGGCTGATTGCGGAACGATGAAAGGGCGGCCAGCAGTAACGCCAGATCGGAACCTGTCTCCGTCACTTTTACCCCACCTACAACATTAATGTAGACATCCTGGTCACCCAGGTGGATCCCCCCGTGGCGGTGCATCGCAGCCAGCAATAAATTCAAACGGTTTTGATCGGTGCCAACGGCCACCCGTTTCGGATGACCAAAATGACTGTCGTCGACCAGCGCCTGAATTTCCACCAATAATGGTCGGGTACCTTCCCAGATCACCATGACGGCACTGCCAGCGGTAGGTTCTTCGCTGCGGCTGAGGAAAATAGACGATGGATTTTTAACTTCTTTCAAACCCTGATCAAGCATGGCAAAAACACCAAGCTCATTAATCGCACCAAAACGGTTTTTAATGCCACGCAGGGTACGAAAACGACTGTCGCCGGAACCCTCTAACATGATCGAGCAGTCGATCATATGTTCCAGTACTTTGGGGCCAGCGATGGTGCCATCTTTAGTCACATGACCGACCAGAAATAAAACCGTATCAGTTTGCTTGGCAAAGCGGGTTAAATACGCTGCACTTTCGCGGACCTGAGAAACGCTGCCGGGGGCTGACTCAACGCCATCGACGTGCATGACCTGAATCGAATCAATTACCACAATCCTGGGCTTGTGCTGCTGCAGGGTTTGCACCAAACGTTCAACATTGGTTTCGCTGAGCATATTTAATTGGTCTGTGGGTAATCCAAGGCGCTGAGCACGACGGGCAACCTGTTGCAGACTTTCTTCACCGGTGACATACAATGCCGGCATTTGTGTCGCCAGATGGCACATGGTCTGAAGTAAGAGTGTGGATTTACCGGCGCCAGGGTGGCCACCAATTAAAATTGCGGAACCCGGCACCAGACCCCCACCCAGAACCCGATCAAACTCCAGCATACCCGAGCTGAAGCGCGGTACCTCATTCAGATCAACCTCTGCCAGGCGCTGAACGCCTTGAGTACCAGCATTGCCCGCATAACCACCAACGGCAGCCTCCCGAGCCTGGGCCTTGGTACTTGCGACAACAAATTCCTGTAATGTGTTCCAGGCACCACAGCCGGTGCATTGGCCCTGCCATTTGGAGTGGTCGGTGCCACAGTCATTACATACGTATGCGGTTTTTTTCTTCGCCATGATGGTACAACTGAACTGTAAATAAATGGTTTTGTGAACGAATCGACCGTTTCTTGCTAAAAACGAAAACCACAGACGTCCACAGGTAAAGCATTTCATTGTAGGATTGATGCCCTGCAAGGCAGCTACCTTAACTTACTGTTCACGAATTATCATGATGAAAATCCTCCATCTGGATGACCACGTTCTGTTTACCGAGGGACTAAAGGCCATCCTGTCCAATCAATATGGCTATCAGGTCAGCTGCGCCAACACCATTGAGCAGGCCTTAACTGCGCTGGAGCAGGAGTCCGGTTTCGAGTTAATCCTGGTGGATCTCAGCATGCCGGGCCTGGATGGCATTGCCTTTATTGACAGTTTGATTGAGCGCCAGATATTCATTCCTTTTGTGGTGTTATCGGCCTCGGAAGATTTGTGGGCGATTCGTCATGCGATGGATAAAGGCTCAGCCGGTTTTATTCCGAAGACCTACAGCAGTGAGGTCATCATCGATATTATTCAGAGCGTCATGGCTGGCGATGTTTACCTTCCACAGTCTGTTCAGGAAGGTCTGGTTAATCTGCCGGAGCAGGAGCCGTGTGATGCGTTAGAAAAGCTGATGGTGCGTTACCGTATCAGTAAGCGTCAGATGGATGTACTGAAATACATGCAGCAGGGCTATTCAACAGAAGAAATTGCCCGGGTACTTAACCGTTCGGTCAATACCGTTAAATCGCACAGCAAAGCTTTATTTGCCGCATTTGAAGTGAATAATCGTTTGGAATGTGTGCGTTACGCTGAGCGGGTTGGATTACTGCAATCACATGTTTGATGGCCGGTAAATAATATAAGCACTGTACGGAGACAGTGCTTATATTCGTGCCAATCGGGGTTAACGCTTTTTCAACATCATCTGGATCTGGGGGGCCCCTACCAATAACGGACTGCTTGAATTGCTGCCGGTATTGATATCTTTAACCATTTTAGTGCCGGCAAAAGTTCCGTCAGTTACCCATAACTCATTGCCATGAGTTGCGCTCGCTGCAGTAAAATATAACTTCCCGGATACCTCTTTGAACTGATTAATATTAGTGGCCTGGTCATTGATTTTCAGGGTGTTATCGGCCGTGCCGTCGGTCACCCATAGTTGCTCCCCAGCTGTCATGCCACCTCCTGGCGCACCATCTCTGGCAACAAATATGGCCTTACTACCCAACGCTGTCATATCACGGATATCACTGTCTTCATTGCCCGGTCGAATATCTTTGACTCGTGTGGTGCCATTATAAAATCCGGTCGAAACCCACAGTTCCTCGCCGCCGGATCCAGAATCGACTGCGAACAATAATTTATCTCCGAGCGCCGTCAGATTGGTTGGTCGTGATACCCCCTGACTGAAAGTAGTGATTGCACGACGGGCAAAATTATTTTTTGCATAAAATCCTGCAATGTCACCACCGCCAAAGTTATAGCTGTAAGCCACGCCTGCATTGTTGGCTGCAAAGGAAACCAACTCAAGTTCGCTGATGCCCGGATCGCTGCCTAAACGTTGTACGGTATTACTGGTATCCACTCGCAGTGCCGCAAAGTTGGCGTTCGTATTGCCGTTGTTACCAATGAAAAATAAGTTGTCGTCGGTAGCCACCATCTTGCGAATATTCGCACCGAGGTAGGGGGTCGAAGCACCAGCAGGCAGTCCGGTAACAGGCACGCGATTCGGATTAACACGATGCAACTGAGTTCCGGCTGCAGTGCCGTCAGTTGACCACAGTTCGCTGCTCAACGTGCCTTGTACACCTGCGGCAAAATAGACTTTGTTATTGAACGCTACCATTTCACTGGGCGTGCCCGGATCAACACCGGTTGAGCCATTGGTGACTCGTACGGTACCGTCCGCGGTACCATCAGAGACCCAGACTGCGCGATCCGTGTCGTCACTGGCAACAAAGATCAGTTTATTATCAAGTGCTGTTAACAGGGCTGGGTTCGCGTCGCCACTCGGGTGAATATCTTTCACCAGGGTTGTTCCGGCTGCTGTACCGTCGGTTTTCCACAGTTCTTTGCCATTAATATTATTGCTGGCGACAAAAAAGTGAACATTACCTGCTTTGACGAAGTTGTGAGGGTTGCTGCTACCAGCATCATTGAGATCTTTAACCAGCCGGGTGCCTGCCTCTGTGCCATCACTGGCCCATAATTCCGCCCCTTGATTGATATCGCCGGTTGCGCTGAATAGCAGACCGGAAAATGCTGCGACCGGCACTTCAGCGGTTGGTGGATTATTACCATCAGTTGGTGGGTTGCCGTTGTCGCCAGTTGTCGGGTTGCCGTTGTCGCCTGTTGTCGGGTTGCCGTTGTCGCCTGTTGTCGGGTTGCCGTTGTCGCCGACCGATGGATTGCCAGAGTCATCCGAAGATGAGCTACCACCACATGCGGTAGTCATTATGGCTGTAACCGCTAAAGCCATTAGTTTTATTTTTGCCGACATAAACTGTACCTGATAGTGAGTGAATCGTTTGCAGGGGTAGTGTATTGATGACGGTTAAGAAGAAATCACCCTGAAGGGTGATTTATGAGTGTCTGCCAAAGAATGCGAAGCCGATCACATTGAGAGATCACTTCAGCAAGCGTTGAATGACGAGACGCAGCTGAGCAGCGCGAACGGGTTTGTGTAATACCATCAGTCCACTGTTTTTGGCCTGCTCAATACGCTGAGGGTCAGTATCACCTGTGATTAACAGTGCCGGTATGTCTTCTTTGAAGTGATTTCGCAATGTGGCAATGGCATCAATACCGTTTGTATTTTCACGCAGGCGGAAGTCCGAAATGATCAGGTCCGCTGGCTGGGCATCGGTGGCTAATCCGGCCAGTATCTGACTGGCGCTTTCGCCATCCATCACCCTGGCCCCCCAGCTGGTCAGCAGCTCGATTAACGCTTCGCGTACCTGCTGATCATCCTCGACAAGCAGCACCTGTTTTTGGTTCAACAGCTGCTGATTTACTTTGGTGGGCTTAGGAATGACGACCTGACTCTGATCACCCAGAGGCAGGGTCAGGGTAAAACAGCTACCTTTACCGGGAGTGGACAGCAGCTTGATATGCCAGTGCTGCAATACGCATAAACGGCGCACAATGGATAAACCCAGGCCAAGGCCTTTTTTCTGATCACGTTCCGGGTTATTCAATTGGTGAAATTCGGTAAAAATGGCCTGTTGCTGATCGGGGGCGATACCGATTCCGCTGTCACGAATCTCGATCTGATAGCACTGCTCAACGATATTGCCGCGTAATTCAACGCTACCTCGATGAGTGTAGTTCAAGGCATTGCTGAGAATATTACTCACCACCCGATGGAATAACACCGGGTCAGCGTACAATGTTGCCTGTGCCAAGGAGTGCTGAAATTGCAAACCTTTATCCGAGCACAAGGCACGATAATCGTTTGCCAGTTTATCCAGCAGTAAACTGCTGGGCAGATGCTGAGGGTGTGGTTCAATACTGTTGGCATCCAGTCGGGACACGTCCAGCAGGCTGTCCAGTAATTGCGACATGGATTCAATGCTCGACTCCATTTTATTCGCTGTGATCTGAGCATCCCCCATTGGCAATTGCTGTTTAATGACATTAAAAAATAAGCTGATTGCCTGCAGCGGTTGACGTAAGTCGTGACTGGAGGCTGCAAGAAATTTGGACTTTGCCACGGTTGCGGATTCTGCCTGATGGCGAGCTTCATCAACCTCCAGCCGCAGGCGAATGGAATCGATTAATGTCTGATGCAGGCGCCAGCCGTAACCGATGGCTGTGACCCAGAAAAATAATAAAAATGAAATTAGCAGCAGGTTGTATTCCAGTTGGTAGAGACGAAGAAAGACGCCCCACAGCGGCAGTGTTGCAAAGATAAAATAGCCCGCAGGGTAATACACCATCGCGGGTGCAGGGGTGATGGTCAGTGCAATGGTGATAATCAACAGCGCTGCAACGTAAATTATATTCTGTTGCTCAGAAAAGTGTTGCTCTTGCAGAAAGATAAAAGGCGCCAAGGCCCAGGTAATTCCCCAGATAAAAGAAACCATAAATATAATTCCCGACCATTGCGAACCGGAAAACAGAGTGTGAAATTTATGATTCACGCCATAAAACGCCAGTGTACAGCTCAGCAATATAAACTGGAGCACACACCAGCTGACGATTGCAATATTGCTGCTAAAAGAGCGATAAACCAGGAAGATCAGAAAACCTGTGAGCATTCCACCAACTAAATGTGGCAGTGCTTCGCGCATAAATTGACGATGACGTTCATTATCAATGTCACGGGCAAGAGGATGGCTTTTAAAGGAATAGAGCATCATGCGTAGCTGCTTCGGCTTATTGTGGTGAGAGGGGCACTATAACAAGCGTATTGAAATCGGGACACTGTAACTCAGCTCCATACTAATACCATCCTGGCAAAATTTGGCCGCCTTGTTATTAAACCGCGATGTGATTATTTCTCCGACAATTTTATTGGCTGCCAACCTCCTATTTACAGAGAGCGGGAGGCTGATTTGATATGCCACAGTGCGCATGATGTTATGACGTATCCAGAGGTTTTTTACTGTTCAGGCTCTGATACACTGTCTGGCCTTTAAAACAATCATATGCATTCAAATCTGAACAGGAGAACCGTCCATGAAAATTGAGACTCAGGCCATTCATGCAGGCTTCAGCGAAGACCCAACAACTCGTGCGGTTGCTGTACCTATTTACCAAACCACGTCTTACAGTTTCCGCGATACGCAACACGGTGCTGACCTGTTTGACCTGAAAGAGCCAGGCAATATTTACACCCGTATTATGAACCCAACCAACGATGTGCTCGAGCAACGTATCGCACAAATGGAAGGTGGCATCGCGGCTCTGTGCATGGCGTCCGGCATGGCTGCTATCACGGCATCGATCCAGACTGTTGCAGCGGCAGGGGACAACATCGTTTCTGTTAGCCAGCTGTATGGCGGCACTTACAACCTGTTCGCTCACACCTTCCCACAGCAGGGCATCGAAGTACGCATGGCGTCCGGCGACGATATCGCAGCGCTGGAAGCGCTGATCGACGACAATACCAAAGCGTTGTTCTGCGAATCCATCGGTAACCCGGCGGGTAACGTCGTAGACCTCAAAGCTCTGTCTGACATGGCTCACAAGCACGGTGTTCCGGTTATTGTGGATAACACGGTTGCGACCCCTTACCTGTGTCGTCCGTTCGAGCACGGTGCAGACATCGTGGTTCACTCTCTGACCAAATACATCGGTGGCCACGGCACAACCGTTGGTGGCATCATTGTCGATTCCGGCAAATTCCCTTGGAAAGACAACCCGCGCTTCCCGCGTTTCAATGAGCCGGATCCGTCTTACCACGGCGTGGTTTACGCTGAAGCACTGGGCGAAGCGGCGTTCATCGGTCGTGTCCGAGTGGTACCGTTGCGTAATATGGGGGCTGCTCTGTCGCCCATGAATGCCTTTATGATTCTGCAAGGTCTGGAAACACTGGCACTGCGTATGGATCGTCACGTTGAAAATGCACAGAAAGTGGCGCAGTTCCTGAGTGCTCATGAGCAAGTTTCCTGGGTTAACTACGCGGGCCTTGAAACCGATAAAAACTACGAAGTTGCTCAGCGTATGGTGGGTGGTAAGCCATCTGCGATTCTGAGTTTCGGTATCAAAGGTGGCGCAGAAGCCGGTGCTAAATTCATTGATGCACTGCAGATGATCAAACGTCTGGTAAATATTGGTGATGCCAAATCCCTGGCTTGTCACCCGGCCACCACCACTCACCGTCAGCTGAACGAAGAAGAAATGAAGTCGGCTGGCGTGAGCACGGATCTGGTTCGTCTGTCGATTGGTATCGAGCATGTTGACGATATCATCGCAGACGTTGAGCAGGCACTGGCTGCGGCTAAGTAAACGCTCATGCAGAAGCTCAGGAGTGGCTGGCATGTGTTTTTCGAAAGCAGCAATAGGATGTTGCGCTAGCATCAAAGGCACAGGGATGTCCCCCGATGCGGCGACAGAAAAATTCTGCCAGTGACTGCTCTAAAAAGCCCCTTACTTGTATTGGTAAGGGGCTTTTTTATTTATACTGCATAACAACTTTGAGTCTTACATCCGGAAACGTTTTATGTCTTTTGGTCAGTCGATTGCTGCGCTCAGTTTTATTCTGTCGATGGGCACCATTGCGGTGACCTATTGGGTTGCCGCGATACAAGGTACTGCTGCCATCTGCAACCCTTTTATTGATGGCTGCACCGACATCACTCATACCGGCATGAACGGCGATGGGGGTTTTATATTCCGTGGTGGCATGATTGCAGCAACGGCATTTTTTGTTGTCTGGTGGCAAATTATGCGCAGTTGGTTACAGCCTTTCAGCGGTAAAATGGCGCTCAATATTATGCAGATGTTTGGTACGCTGGCTGCCGTAGGGTTACTGGTGGGAACTGCGGTGTTATTGCCAGAAAAAGACGGCACCCGCTGGTGGCTGCATGTGAAAGGTGCCAATCTGTTTTTTCAGGGTATGCTGATCGCATTGACGATCAACTATGTATTGATATTTAAGGCTCGCAAGCAAGGTCTGCAAGTACCGTCATTTATCGCTAAGTCGGCTTTAATTGCGATTCTCTGGTTTACGTTTATTTCGTTCGCGGGTGTCACTGTCGGTGTCGAGATGAGTCAGGGAAAACGAATTATCGAGTGGTGGGCAACGTTGTTTATTGGTATTTATTTTTTAACCGCCTACTGGGATTGGAAAAAAGTACGAATCTCGGTAAGTTAATGGGCCATAACTAACGCGCTGCCGTACCCACTCTCATTTTCAGTCAAACACAAGGAGGTGTATATGACGTTGCCACAACGTGTTGCACTGTTCTCTTTTATGTTTCCGGTCGTCATCATCACTATCTGCTATTACCTGAGCTGGCAGGGTGGCCATGTTGACTTGTGTAATCCTTATATCACTGGCTGTGAGGCCATTACCGCAACGGGGATTTATTACCCCGCAGCCTATGTTTTTCGCGGGCTGATCATCGCTTATGTTTCATTTGGTTTATGGTGGTACTGCGCCGGAGCCTGGCTACAGAGTGTTCGCGGCGAGCCTCTTAAACGGTGGGTGAAAAACATGGTTTGGGTGGGTATGAGTGCAACAGTCATGGCTGTTGCTTCGCTGGCGGTGTTAGGTGAAAACATGGTCCCTAAAGCGGAGCATCGGGACCTGTGGCGTTTTCACGTCATTACGGCTTCGTTGTTCTTCCTGATTACCTCTGTATGCCAGATTTTGATGGCATACCGCATGAACCAGTTAAAACATCAGCTCGATATTAAAGACTGGAGCATCCGTCTGAAAGTGGCTTTGGGTGTGGTTCAGCTGATTATGTTGATGGCCTTTGTTGCCATTCACCTGCTGGGGCTGAAGGCCAGTGGCGTGGAGGAGATTTTCGAGTGGTGGCTGGCAACCTTCTGTGCGCTTTTCTTCTTAACTGGTTTTTGGGATTGGAAAGACTTCCGCTTAACCCGGTTGGAAAAAACGCAGGCGAAACAACCATCGCTGGATGCGGATGCTGAATTTCAGGGAGTGCAGTCATGAACACATTGCCACAGCGTATTGCTTTGGGCAGCTTTTGGTTATCCCATATCTCCTTCTGGTTCACATTGTTACTGGGCATGTATCTGGGCAACACACCGATTTGTATGCCTTACATCAGTGGGTGTACCAGTATCACTGCAACGGGCATTCCTGACCCGCAGTCGTACTTTTTCCGCGGTGGTTTAATTTCAGCCTGTGCCTTATTTATTTTCTGGTGGTACTGCATGAAAAGCTGGTTGATTCAGCTGACACCGGAGAAACCAATTCTGACGGTTCGCTGGATGGTGGCCATTGGTATTTTCAGTTCGGTATGCCTGATTGTTGCAACCGCCGTGTTGCGGCCTGAAAAAGGTGAATTACCCTGGAAGGTTCATACCATTGGTGCGGCGTTGTTTTTTTTAGTGTCATTATTGGTTCAGACCCGAGTTACCTTATATCTGCGTCAATTAGCCCGGGAAGGTGTTGATATTGGTACCAGTTTGCCACTTAAAACCAAGCTGATTATTGCTCAATGGGGTTTTCTATTCGTCATGGTTGTACTGCAGTTGATGGATACCAGCGACGATCCGAAGAACGTGGTGGAGTGGTGGATGGCGCTTTTGATTGGTTTATTTTATCTCAGTAGCGCTCAGGACTGGCGCTACTTCAAGTTAACCGATACGGAATAGTTTCAATGGGGCGATTAAAAATCGCCCCATTGAAACTGAAATACACTCAGTGCAGCCAGTGCTGCTGTTTCCGTTCTCAGAACTCTGGGTCCAAGGGTCAAACCGTGAAACTCCAGAGCCTGGCTTTGCTCCACTTCTGTCTCTGAAAAGCCACCTTCTGGTCCCACCAGAAGCGCCAGACTGGCTGGGGTATTGTATTCACTCAATGGTTTTTGTTTGTGAGGGTGAAGAGTAAATTTCAGTTCGGCGTCGCTGTTTTTACACCAGTCTGAAAAATGCTGCGGTGCCAGAATGTCCGGTACCTGATTTCTTCCCGACTGTTCACAGGCTGAAACGGCGACGCGGCGCCAGTGTTCCAGCTTTTTTTCCAGCCGCTCGCCTTTTAATTTTACTTCGCAGCGCTCACTCCACAGTGGTGTGATCGTTGCTACTCCCAGCTCGGTCGCTTTCTGGATGGTGAAATCCATCCGGTCACCTTTGGAAATAACCTGCCCCAGATGTAACGTCAGCGGTTGTGGGTCATCGCGTTTAAGAACCCCGCTAATACGGGCATTCGCACGTTTCTTACTGACATCGCACAGCTCTGCGGCATATTCGTTGCCGTCGCCGTTAAACACCCGAATCGGATCGCCATCGTTCAGGCGTAATACCCGTATTACGTGGCCAACAGCAATGTCATCCAGTTCGATGGTTTGCTGTGGGGTCAATGATTGAGAGCAATAAACGCGTGGGCCTGACATGGTTTAACTCTGTTGGAATATTTATGGGGAATACAGGCGGAAAGTATAACGAATTTCCCCTGAGTGAAGAAAACAGTCGGGCTATGACATGAATAAGGCGCTTTAGTATCCGCGTTTGGGTAGAACGGAAGCTGATAGTGGTTGAATCATGGACCGTGCATTGGCCCATGATTCGGACGTCAGATCAAGCCACCAGTCTGTTGAACTCAGACATCGTTAGCAGAATCTTCGTTGCGCAGTTTAAGGTGGCGATTCTGCAGCTGGAAAAGATGTTGTATTAATACTTCCTGCTCGGCGCCTTTCAGATCCGAGAAGTCGATACGAACCAGATTTGGTTCTTCCGGTTCGCTGCTTTCTTCAACCGAAACTACCTTGCCGGTCAGAGAAAGCTCGGCATTCGACGGTTTTAATTGCATATTCAGCAATAAGTGATCGTCTTTCTCGATACTTTGATGGGTATGAAATGCCATACCGCAGGCGCTGAGATTAATTCTGGTACGCGCCTCGGTGGCACTCATCTCTCGTTTCGCAGTGTTAGGCGGCTGACGACTGCCCAGCATATTTATTTTCTGATTAAACAATTCAAACAGTCGTGCGATCGTTGGATCTTGCGACTTCATTTGGCTTATGTGATTACCGATGTCCTGCTCCAGTTGACTCAGTTCATCTTTATGTTGCTGATGGCTTTCTTTCCAGGCCGATATTTCTTCGCGGCTGATGGTCTGGAAATCCAGTACAACTTCGTCATCGAGACGAAAAAAACGACGTCTATCTTCCATCACGTTTTGTTCTTCCTGTTTTATAATCACATTAGAAAATTTCGTTCGGGCGTAACTCGAAATCTTCTGGCTTGGCGTTTAATGCCTCTTCTACCCTGTTGTCATCGGCCTGAATTTCAGGTTTGTCATCATCATCACCTTCACGTTTGCGTAAAATAATGATTTCTACGCGACGATTACGGGCGCGAGATTCTCCATCCAGGTTTTCGACTAACGGCATTTTATCGGCGTGTCCAACAATCTGGAAACGCTCTTCATCCATCTCTGGCGCGATAAACAATTCTTCAGCGAACGCAGCTGCACGTGCAGTCGACAGGCCCCAGTTTGAACGGAAGCGACCACCCTGAATCGGAATGTCATCGGTATGTCCCTCAACAGAAATTTTGCCGGGTACCGTGACAAGTACTTCACGAATTTTATCGATAACTGGTAAAAATTTATCCTCTATATAGTCAGAACCGGAACGAAACGCTCCCCGTTGTTGAATGCGGATAATTATTTTTTTGCCGGATGTCTCGATTTCCACCTGACCTTCTGCAATTTCATCCTCCAGTTGCGCTGCTATTTCCATAGCTTCTTCTTCGGTTTTCTGCGTCTCCAGCTCGCTGCTCTGTACCACAACTTCACGGGTTAGCTTACCTTCATCACCCTGGGATTCTTCCTGTTGGGTAACCTCATCCTGACACAAAACTTCCAGTGAGCTTCGGGTGACATCACTGGTTTTCTGACGGATTTCATTGATGGGAGTAGGCTCTGGAATCGATGGACTGAAATGTCGTGCGATCACTGAGGTGCCTTTCGGTGGATCACTGACATTGATTAATGTCTGCACACCAAAGGCTTCGCGCAACTCACCGGCCAGGCGCTTGAATTTCAGCGCATCCATTTCAGAAAATGACAGCAGTAATACGAAGAAACACATCAGCAGAGACATCAGGTCTGCAAACGTCATTACCCAGGCAGGTATCCCCGCGGGGCAGGGAGGACACTCCATTTCTTCTTCAGCGGCCATAATGCACTCTGCCTTTCATTAACGTCTCCAGCGTTTGTCTGATGATTCCGATAGCCGTTATCCAGATGCAGGTTATTCAGAAACCGCGCGTTTTCCTTCCTGAATATAGGACTGCAGCATGGTTTCAATGACGCGTGGGTTTTGCCCGCTCTGGATTGCCAGCAAAGCATCAATAATCATAGATTTGAGACGGTCTTCTTCTTCCAGGCGCAGCTTCAATTTATCGGAAATGGGCAGAGCAAACATGGTTGCCATCATGGCGCCATAGAGTGTGGTTAATAATGCTACCGCCATCGCCGGGCCAATCGATTTTGGGTCATCCATATTCGCTAGCATCGCGACCAGACCAATCAGTGTTCCGATCATCCCCATCGCTGGGCCGACGTCACCCAGGGCGAGGAAAATAGAAGAACCCAGATCATGGCGATCGGTTGAGAGTTTCTTTTCTTTGTTGAGCAGAGTACGGACAACATCCGGGTCGTGGCCATCCACCAACAGCTGGATACCTTTGCCAAGAAAATCGTCGCTGACTTCTTTGCCTTCCAGCGACAGCAAGCCACCTTTGCGCGCCAGTCCGGCCAATTCCACAACTTCCTCGATAATGGCTTCCGGCTTGCTCAGTTTAAATGAAAACGCTTTACCAAGGATCTTAGCGGCACCCAGTAGCTGACCAAGCTCGAATTTCATCATCACGGCAAACAAACTGCCGACAACGACAATCAGTATCGATGGCACGTTAACAAACATACTGATGTCGCCGCCAAGTACCATCGAATAAATCACGATGCCGAAGGCGCCGACAAGTCCGACCAGGGTTGCGAGATCCACTACTGCTCCTTGCGCTTTCCATTGGATTGAGACAGGTCTGAGATTTCAACTCAGTTTCTTGTTTCTGAAGTTTAGCCAAACTTTACGGTTCTTCCTGTCCGGATGCGCAATAAGCCGAATAATTGCATTCTTAAGCCCCTGGGTTTAGTGTGGCCGCACTCTAAACAGGCGTGCGACTATGACTGAACAAACCCCGGAAAATCCCGATAACTTTGAATTTGAAACTGCTCTGCAACAGCTGGAGCAGCTGGTAAAGAGTATGGAAAGTGGTGAGTTATCATTACAGGATTCTTTACAGGCATTTGAGCAGGGGGTACGCCTGACAAGACAATGCCAGCAGGCATTGTCATCAGCAGAACAGCGGGTACAGATTCTGATGGAGCAGAACGGTCAATCGCAGGCGTATCCGTTTAATGGCGGAGAGCAGTAATGCAGCAGCAGTTAGCCACCGCACAGCAGCGTATTGAAGAACGATTGTTGGCAGCTCTGGCGTCTTTAGCGCTGGCTGATCAGCGCCTGGCGGATGCGATGCAACATGGTTTATTAAATGGCGGTAAACGTTTACGCCCGTTTCTCGCTTATGCCACCGCTGAAGCCCTGGGGGGCGAATGGCAGCAGGCAGATGCTGCTGCCTGCGCATTAGAAATGGTACACAGCTACTCATTAGTTCATGACGACTTACCGGCGATGGATAACGACGAGTTACGTCGTGGTAAACCGACCTGTCACGTCGCATTTGATGAGGCGACCGCCATTCTTGCAGGCGATGGCTTGTTGACCGCAGCCTTTGAAGTATTGGCAGAAGCGCCAACCAGCGATGCGCAGCGACTGACGCTTATCCGCTTGTTGGCGCGCTCTGCTGGTGGCGCGGGTATGGTTGCCGGACAGGCAATTGATCTGAATCACGTGGGTAAATCGATGACCCTGGCGGAGCTGGAAAATATGCATCGCCATAAAACCGGTGCGCTTATTCTGGCAGCGGTGGAGATGGGAGCCTATTCGGTAGCGGCAGAGCTGGACGATCAAGTTGCCATGGCGCTGCGCACCTACGCCGAGGCCATTGGTCTGGCTTTCCAGGTACAGGACGATATTCTCGATATCGAAAGCGACACCGAAACATTAGGTAAGGCCCAGGGGGCAGACGTCGCCCTGAACAAGCCAACGTACCCGGCATTGCTCGGCCTTGATGGCGCCAAGCAGAAAGCCCGGGAACTGGTCGCCAAGGCCCAGCAGGCACTGGCAGCCTTACCGGGTGATAGCTCGACCCTGGCCGCCCTGGCCCAGTATATTATCGAACGCGATCACTGACCTCTGGCTGGCTGTTGTGGCCAGAGTCGCCAGTCCATTAACGACACTATTGCCTAAGTAAACCTACTCATCAGGCCCACGAAACGGTAGAATGTGCGCCTTTTTTATGGGCGACGATTCTCCCTGCCGGATGCGCCTTCCGGCAACTACAATAAGCCCACTACCGGATTCGTGATTAGCTGATGTTTACTGAGATTCCAAGCTCCAGACCGTCTACGCCGTTGCTCGACACTGTTGATGTGCCGTCTGACCTGCGTGCTTTGACTGTTGAGCAACTGCCCCAGTTGTGTTCTGAGTTGCGTGAATACTTACTCTACAGTGTTGGCCAGTCCGGTGGTCACTTCGGCGCAGGTTTGGGGGTTGTGGAGTTAACCGCAGCGCTGCACTACGTATTTGATACCCCCAACGACAAACTGGTGTGGGATGTTGGTCACCAGGCTTATCCACACAAGATTCTGACCGGTCGTCGTGAACAGATGACCAAAATCCGTGCAGAAGACGGTCCGGCAGCTTTTCCGCTGCGCAGTGAAAGTGAATACGATACCTTCGGTGTTGGTCATTCCAGTACGTCCATCAGTGCCGCTATGGGCATGAGCCTGGCGATGGCTGCTCAGGGGAAAGACAACCAGGCCGTTGCGATTATTGGTGATGGCGCAATGACGGCTGGTATGGCATTTGAAGCGTTAAACCACGCCGGTCATGAGAAGTCGGATTTACTGGTGATTCTCAATGACAACGATATGGCTATTTCCGATAACGTTGGCGCACTGAATAAATATTTCACCCGTTTGTGGTCGAGTCAGACATACAATACGCTGCGTGAAGGCGGCAAAAAGGTACTGGGTAAACTCCCGGCTGGCTGGGAGCTTGCCCGTAAAACCGAAGAACACATGAAAGCCATGGTTGCTCCGGGAATTATCTTTGAGGAGCTGGGCTTCAACTATTACGGCCCTGTTGACGGTCACGACACCGAAGAGCTGGTGCATACGCTCGAAAATCTGAAAAAGTTGCCTGGGCCGAAATTCCTGCATGTGGTTACCAAAAAAGGTAAAGGCTTCGCTCCGGCAGAGAATGATCAGATTAAATACCACGCACTGAAGAAGCTGAACGCGGTCAGTGGTGGAGTCAGTAAGCCCACTTATTCCAATGTTTTCGGACGTTGGTTATGCGATATGGCAGAACGCGATGAGCTTCTGATGGGGATCACCCCAGCGATGCGCGAAGGCTCGGACATGATCCGCTTTTCCGAACTGTACCCACAACGCTATTTCGATGTTGCCATTGCTGAACAGCATGCTGTCACACTTGCGGCAGGTCTGGCGTGTGAAGGCGCTAAACCCGTGGTTGCGATTTATTCGACCTTCCTGCAACGGGCATACGATCAGCTGATCCATGACGTTGCGCTGCAAAACCTGGATGTTTTATTCGCTATCGATCGTGCTGGTTTGGTCGGTGAAGATGGTCCAACCCACCACGGAGCCTATGATCTCAGTTACCTCCGTTGTATTCCCAATATGGTGGTGATGACACCATCGGATGAAGACGAATGCCGTCAGATGCTGTATACCGGTTACTGCCATCAGGGTCCGGCTGCGGTGCGTTATCCGCGTGGTTCTGGTATGGGTGTTGTACCCGACAGTGACATGATTGAGCTGGAACTGGGGAAAGGTTTTATCCGTCGCCAGTCTCAGGCTGAAGCCGGACAACGGGTAGCATTGCTGGTCTTCGGTGCGCCGATGCAGGCAGCGCTTCAGGCGGGCGAGCAAAAAGACGTCACCATCGCGGATATGCGTTTTGTGAAGCCCCTTGATAAGGCTCTGATTCAGCAGCTTGCCAGCGAACACGATCTGTTAATCACTCTGGAAGAGAACGCACTGGCGGGTGGTGCCGGCAGTGCTGTGTTGGAATACATGGCCAGTGAACAGATCCAAACGCCGTGCAAGAGCCTGGGCATTGCTGATTCGTACGTTGAACATGCTGCCCCTGCCACCCAGCAGGCCCGCTGTGGCCTGGACACGGCGTCTATTTTGCACGCAATTGAGCAGTTTCTCTGAAGCTGACTTAATTTTTCTCAGAAAGCGGGCTGACTTTTCACGGAGTCGCTCGTTTTTTTGTTCTTAGCTGCTTAACTGATATCAGGATAACGTTATCAGGTATAGTCATTTGGCATGGCGAACACATACAGCTAATTTTCTCTTAACGATTGTATTTGGCGTGATTGCTTATACGTTGCTGGCGGCGGTCGAATACAGCCGCAATCAGCATATTGCTGATCATTTGCTGGAGCAGATCCACAGTCGTGCACTGCAGGATTTTTATGAACTGGCCAGTCATGTGCGTGAGCAGCTGAATACTGAAGAACTGCATTTACCCGCCAATCTCGAATCCTTTGTTTCTCAGCGACTGACCCATGAAGCCTGGCAGCTTAAGATTGACCTCGATAATCTGGAGCTGAATGTGATTCCGGCGTCGAGTCAAAATGGCACGTTGGATATGCAGTTCAGTTCCTCCGTTGGCAGTCAGCGACTGGTCTTTGATGCGGAGGCCTGGATTCAGGCACTGTGCGATGATCTGGGCTACGGCGATATCCCATTTTCTCTGCAATATCGTGATCAGCCGATCTTTCAGTTATCCGAAAACAACTTCCGTGACCTTTACCGCCAGGATGAGTTTATTTTTACCGATCTGTCGTTACTGTTTGATCGTCAGGTGCTGATTACAAAAATGTCGTTGGGTATGTACACCGGAATGTCTGCCATTATCGCCAGTTTGCTGATGTGGATGATGTTGTCGCTGTTGCACAAAAAGAAAACGGAATTAGTGACGACTGAGCAGACGTTGCTGGATGCTCAGCATGAGTTGCAGGAAACGAATCATATTTTGTCGCATCAGATGAAGGTAGCTGCCGAAAACCAGAAAGAGTTTCTGAAAAAGAATTATGAATTACAGGATCTCAATCATTCGCTGGAGCGCAGTAAAAATCAGGTTCAGTTTTCCGAACGGCTGGTTAATCTGGGTGAGGTCTCGGCCGGGATTATCCATGAAATCAACAACCCTGTGGCTTATATCGGCAGTAATCTGCGTGAACTGGAAGCGGATATCCGAACGTTGCGCGATTTTATTAATACACTCGATAAAGCATCGGACCATCTTGAGATTCGCTCGGAATTTTATCAGCAGCTACTCGCTTCCTATCAGGCATTAAACGTCCAGGAGGCGATGGCAGAGGCGCCACTGCGTTTGGAAGATTGTCTTACGGGTATTGAGCGGGTACGGAAGATTATCCAGGATATGAAGCGTCTGAGCGGCAGTGGTACTTGTGATAAAACACTGAGTAACATAAATGACGATATTGATAGTGTAATTAATATAGCTTCGAGCCGGATCAAAGGTGGTATCGAACTGAAAACGTTCCTGATCGACTTGCCGGATCTGTATTGTAATTCCTCTCAGATATCTCAGGTTCTGACCAATATCATCATTAATGCCATTCAGGCGCTTGAAGATGACGGCGGCGAAATATGTTTGTCGGAACGAATCGAGGGCAATAGTGTTGTGCTGGAAATCTCAGATAATGGTCCGGGGATGTGTGCAGAGGTTGCTAATCAGGTATTCGAACCTTTTTTCACCACGAAAGACGCAGAGAATGGTACCGGAATGGGTCTGGCATTGTGCTATAAATTGGTTGCTGAGCACGGTGGCTGGATTAATCTGGAAACCTCGCCGGGCAACGGTTCCTGTTTCAGCGTTCACTTACCTATGGAACAAGAAGGAAGCGAAACATGTTAAGTCAGGGAGATAGTTCTTACCTGGAAGAAAAGCGAGGCAGTATCTTAATCGTTGATGATGAGGAACCGATCTGTCATGCATTGAAGCGTTTATTCCGTCGCCACTTTCATGTTGAAGTAGCCACCAGTGGTGATGAGGCGTTGCAATTACTCTCTGAGAAAAGTTACGACCTGATGATTTCTGATATGCGCATGCCGAGAATGAATGGCGCTGAATTATTAAAAATCTGTTATCAGAAATGGCCGGAGATGATCCGTATTCTATTAACCGGCTTTTCGGAACTTGAATCGGCTATCAGCGCGATTAATGAAGGACATATTTATCGCTATGTAACCAAACCATGGGATAACGATGAACTGCGGTTACTGGTCACTGAGGCATTAGACCTGCGTGATCTTAAATCCACCAATCAATCATTAAACGCACACATTGTTGAACAGAATAAAGAGCTGGAGCGTCTTAATACTGAACTGAAAGAGAAATATCAGGAGAAATCTGATCAGGTAGGTGAAACCGAGGGAAAACTGCAAAAAGCATATCGCAGTCTGCACCAGGAGTTTCACGGCATAGTGCATATTCTGGTGGGCATGATTGAAGCGCGATTGGGGGAGGACGAGGGCAGTACTGAGCAACTCGCCCGCCTGGCAAAAAGTTTTGCACAATGTGGTGGTCTGCAGGGTGAAGCGATTCAGGATATTTATTACGCCGCTTTGCTAAAGAACTTTGGCAAAGTCAGTTTGCCGGACTCTGTGGTGAACAGATCCCTGACTCAGCTGAGCACCAGCGAAAAGCGAGAGCTCGAGCGCTTTGGCATTAACGGACAAACATCACTGATGATGCTCGAACCGTTACAGAATGCAGCCAATATTATTCGCTCTCACACCGAATGGTATAACGGTCGTGGTTTTCCGGATCGGCTTGCAGCAGAGGCGATTCCCAGAGAATCCCGAATGCTGAAGATCGTTAGTGACTACGCCGAATTGCAGAGTGAACCCAATTTTCTCGGGCGGAAATTATCGGCTGCAGACGCCCAGACGTACTTACTGAAAATGTCAGGTCAGCGTTATGATCGCGAGCTGGTCACTGTTTTTATGGAAACACTGACGGGTTTTGACGGCGGTTTAATATCCAATACGGAGCGCATTCCCATTACCGATGCCCGCGCAGGCATGGTACTGGTGGATCATCTGATCAGCCCGGCGGGAGTGGTGTTACTTTCGGCTGATACGCAGCTTAACCAGCGTCATGTGGATAAACTGCAGATGCTGGCGCGTCAATTTGAGGGACATCAGATTCTGTTGCATATTCATCGCAGCGAAAACTCGGGGTCACCGGTCTGATGGGTTATGAGTGCAACAGCCTGGCTCAGCCGGTTAATCCATTATCAGCAACCCAGCCGTTTGAGTTCAGGCCTCGTCATCCTGGTGGCTGAGCAGTGATTCTTCACCGTCTTTCGGTAAAAAATGACCAAGCTTACTGGCTTTGGTTTTCAGATAACCATCGTTGTGCGGATTACGACCGACTTGTAGTGGAACACGTTCTTCAATGGTAACGCCAGCATCTGCCAGAGCTTTCACCTTACGCGGATTATTGGTCATCAGGCGAATGGTTTTAATCCCCAGTTCTTCCAACATTGGCTGGCACATGGAGTAGTTACGCATGTCGGCGCCAAAACCCAGTTGTTCGTTCGCTTCGACAGTATCTGCTCCCTGATCCTGCAGGTTATATGCTCTGATTTTATTGAGCAGGCCGATACCACGACCTTCCTGACGCAGGTATAGCACCACACCACGACCAGCTTCGGATACCGCACGCAGCGCTTCTTCCAGCTGATAACCGCAGTCACAACGCATTGAGAATAATGCATCGCCGGTCAGACACTCAGAATGTGCACGAGCCAGAACCGGCTCACCGCTTGCGATATTACCCATAGTCAGCGCCACGTGTTCTTTGCCTGTTGCAGTCTCTTCAAAGCCATGCATGGTGAAAACACCAAAAGGTGTCGGCAGTTTGGATGAGGCGATGAATTTAATGGTCAAAGTACTAACCTCTGGGCTATCCAGCGTATAAAACAGGGCGCGTATTCTAACAGTGAAGCAGCCTTGTGACTAATTTAGCGATAGAATTGATTGTCTCATGGCTGACTGAATCGATAGAAGTGCGCTGATATGTTGCTGTTTATTTTATTCCTGACATTGCTGCTGATCCTGAGCTTACCGGGTATCTGGGTGCAATATGTATTGAAGAAACACAGTGGTGTGCGTGATGACTTTCCCGGTAGTGGCGGTGAAATGGCCACCCATTTGCTGACTAAGTTGGGGATCGACAACGTCAGTGTCGAGGAAACCGATCAGGGGGACCATTATGACCCGCAAAGTCGGGCTGTGCGACTGACCAAAGATAAGCTGGACGCCAAAAGTCTGACCGCGGTTGTTGTTGCTGCTCATGAAGTGGGCCACGCACTGCAGCACCATAAAAAAGAAACCCTGTTCCAAACCCGAACATGGCTGGCTCATATTGCTTATTGGGCACAAAAAACGGCGCCATTGGCGCTGGTGGTTGCGCCAGTCTTGGTCAGTGTTGCTCCGGGTGCATCCCGTTGGGCGTTATTGGCTGCGGTGGGTGCAATGCTGTTGGGTACCCTGATGCATTTTCTTACGTTACCAGTGGAATGGGATGCCAGCTTTAACAAGGCCCTGCCTTTGCTGGAAGAAGGGAAATACTTTAACCCGCAGGACATGCAATCTGCTCGTCAGATTCTGCGTGCGGCGGCCTTCACTTATGTCGCCGGATCGTTAGCCAGCCTATTGAATATCTGGCGCTGGTTACGTTATCTGCGGCGTTAGTTGCAGTGCACTGCAGGCCGGGCTGGGTATTCTCGGTTTTTCCCGGCTGGCTGATATCAGTCGCTGGCGAGACTCCAGAGTAACCGGCAGCGGTTCATATAAGCCGGAAGCATCTCATCGTCCATGGCAGGGCTGGTTGTCGCACTGTCGGCGCACAGTTCGTCGATCAGCACTTCCGACTGTTGGTTCAGCCGTGAGACGCGTTGTTGCAGTTTTAACGCTTGATTGCGCTCAACATACAGCTGCTTATCAACCCGGGCTAACGACTGCTGCAGTTGCTGTGATGCCAGTTGCTGCTGTTCAATCAGGCTCAGTTGTTGCTGCAGCTGATCTTGCTGCTGTTGGTTGATATTGCTCCAGCGCAGGCGTTCTTCATTTTGTTGCTGCAGGCTGCGAGTCAGAGTTTGCTGCAATGCCACTTGCTGTTGTTGAAGTTGTTGGCGCTGATCCTTAAGGTCGGTCATTTGCAGCTGCAGTTGTTGCAACTGTTGCGCCTGGCTCCAGAGTTGGCTACCGGATACTGACAGCAGTGCAATCAGCAGTATCAGTGTGGACGATAGTAGAATATTGGGCAGCTTCCTGACCGGCTGCTGTTTACTGACTGCTTTATGTTCAGTAACCGGAGCGGTCACGCCCTCGCCTAATAACAGGCTATGCGCTTTGCGCAACTGGCTTAATTGGAGCTCCAACTGCTCTTGTTCACTGCGCGTATCGGCACGGGTTAATTCCAACGCACAATTTCGGTATTGATGCAGATAAGCGGCGCGGATATCGTCGCGATGGCGGCTCAGTGTACCGAGCAGCTGCTGTGCCTGCTGTTCATCCATAACGGTGTGTGACTGGTGTTGCGGCTGTTCCATGGTCTGACTCTCTGTGCGCTGATGCCCATGCGGTATTGGCTGCATGATATTAGGCAGGCTGCGCCGTCATGCAATCAGGCAAATTGCCGAGATCAATCGGGTTATCCAACACGGTCGTACAATTGTCACATTCCCTGTTTACCATCGGGTGTGCTGCTACAGGGAGGTTGCGGCCAGAGTTACAGACATTCTATAACTCTGTTTAAGCTGCCCGGGGGTTGTCGCGCCCGGCGGCTTATGCCCTGTTTCATGCGGCTTCTCGCTCAGCCCCAGACTTCTGGCTGTCACAAATATGAAACCCAATTGTCATAATTCGGGGTGCTGTCATATTTTTGTAACATTACTGTCAAATAATGCCTGCCATCAAACTGATCCACTATCGAATGCCGCAAGGGCGGTGAAAGAAGGAAGTTACTATGAAAAAAGTACTGTTGACTGGCGCCGCTGTAATGGCAGCTGCACTGAGCACTACCGCTCAGGCTGAACGTGATTACATCAGCATTGTTGGTTCTTCAACTGTATACCCGTTCTCAACCGTTGTTGCTGAGCGTTTTGGTAAGTCGACTGACTTCCGTACGCCTAAGGTTGAATCAACCGGTTCTGGCGGTGGTCTGAAGCTGTTCTGCTCTGGTGTGGGTGATGCAACTCCGGATATCACTAACGCTTCTCGTGCTATTAAAGGTTCTGAGATCAAGCTGTGTGCAAAGAACGGCGTTACTGACATTGTTGAAGTAAAAGTTGGCTACGACGGTATCGTTCTGGCAAACACCAAAGCGGCTGATCGTATGGAACTGACCCGTAAGGACATCTTCCTGGCGCTTGCGAAAAACGTTCCAAACCCAGACGGTTCTGAAACTCTGGTTGAAAACCCATATAAGACCTGGAAAGACGTAAACCCAGCTCTGCCAAACCGCAAAATCGAAGTATTAGGTCCGCCACCAACGTCCGGTACCCGTGACGCATTTGTTGAACTGGCAATGGAAGGTGGCTGTAAGAAAGTTCCTTTCATCAAGGCGATCAAAAAGCAGGATAAGAAGAAGTTCAAAGCCATCTGTCACGGCATGCGTGAAGACGGTTCTTATGTTGAAGCCGGTGAAAACGACAACCTGATCGTTCAGAAGCTGGTTGCTAACCCGAAAGCGCTGGGCATCTTTGGCTTCAGCTTCCTGGAGCAAAACTCTGACAAAGTACAGGGTTCTAAAGTTGACGGTCAGCTGCCTACTTTCGACGCGATCTCTGAAGGTGACTACCCGGTTAGCCGTTCATTGTTCTTCTACGTTAAGAAGGCACACGTTGGCGTGATTCCTGGTATCGAAGAGTACCTGGCTGAGTTCACTTCTGAGCGTGCGATGGGTGAAGATGGCTACCTGGCAGACAAAGGCATGATCCCGATGATGGATGAAGAGCGCGCCGAAGTGGTTTCAAACGTGAAAAATCTGAAACCAATTGCTGCTAAATAATTAGACACCGCATACAATGCGGGCCTCTGATCGACGCAAAAGCCGGGGTTTTATACACCTCGGCTTTTGTACGTTAAATACACACCCAACTGAAAACGCCATGAGCTAACATCATGAACTACAGTAGCTTGCTAATTGCGATTCTGATTTTCTTCGGTGGGGCCTATTTATTAGGTCGCAACCGGGCACGAGCAATCGCAAACCAGGGCGGCAGCCTGCACTCTCTGCCAACCCACTATGGTGCCCTGATGGCACTCTGGACGGGTCTCCCGGCTCTAATCCTGCTGATTATGTGGAGTCTGTTACAGGGGCCGGTAATTGATGGTTTGTTGGTTGCCCAGCTGCCACAAAACATTCAGCAAGGAACGCCAACCGATATTCAACTGGCGCTGAGTAAAGTTCATAACCTGGCAACGGGCGCAGGTGTAACGGCCGATGCCACGCTGGAACCTGCGGTTCAGCATCTGCTGGCACTGGAAGAGCGTACCCGGTTACTGAACGCGGGTGCGGTCGTGATGTTGGCGCTGTTAGGCCTGGGGGTCAGCTGGCGCCGGATTAAGCCAGAAATGCGCGCCCGTACCGAAGTGGAAAGCATTGTCAGCATCCTGCTGCTGTCCAGTTCAGGTGTGGCGGTATTGACCACGGTGGGTATTCTGGCTTCGGTATTGTATGAAGCCTGGATGTTTTTCCAGAAAGTTAACGCGATTGAATTCCTGTTTGGCACTACCTGGTCGCCACAGGTGGCTCTGCGTGCCGATCAATCCGGCTCTTCTGGCAGCTTTGGTGCGGTACCACTGTTTGCCGGTACGCTATTAATCTCCCTGATCGCGATGATCATCGCGGTACCGGTTGGTCTGATGTCGGCTATTTATCTGTCGGAATACGCGACTGAAACCGTGCGTAAATACGCCAAACCTGCATTGGAAGTACTGGCCGGTATTCCAACCGTTGTGTATGGCTTCTTCGCTGCTTTAACCGTGGCACCTGTGATTCGTAACCTGGGTGAAAGCATGGGTCTGGCAGTTTCGTCTGAAAGTGCGCTGGCTGCTGGCCTGGTAATGGGTGTAATGATTATTCCGTTTGTATCGTCATTGTCGGATGACGTGATTAACGCGGTGCCACAATCGTTACGTGATGGCAGTTACGGTCTGGGTGCTACCCGCAGCGAAACTGTGCGCCAGGTGGTTATCCCGGCAGCTCTGCCGGGTATTGTTGGTGCCATTATGCTGGCCGTGTCTCGTGCCATTGGTGAAACCATGATTGTGGCCATGGCCGCTGGTCTGGCAGCTAATCTGACGGCAAACCCACTCGACAGTGTGACCACCGTAACCGTACAGATCGTAACTCTGCTGGTGGGCGATCAGGAGTTTGACTCTCCGAAAACCCTCGCCGCCTTCGCTCTGGGCTTAGTGCTGTTCCTGGTGACTCTGGCACTGAACTTCTTCGCCCTGAAAGTTGTACAGAAATATCGAGAGCAATATGACTAATCAAACTCACTCAAGTCTTTCGACACGCGAAAAAGTAGAAAAAAGCATGGCGAAGCGCCGTGCGGCAGAAACGCGTTTCCGTGTTTATGGTATGGCCTCGATTTTGTTTGGCCTGTTGTGTCTGGTGGTGTTATTTGGCGATATTCTGTCAAAAGGCACCTCAGCTTTCAGTCAGACGGTGGTTAAACAAACCATCATGCTGGATGCGGACTATCTGGGTCTGACGGCGCAGTCGACGGATAAAGAAATCCGCCGCGCTAACTTTGAAGGTCTGATTAAAAAGCACCTGAAAAAGTCTTATAAGCCAAAAGGTCGTAAAGCCCGCCGTGCGCTGTATGGCATGATCAGTGCCGGTGCCGCCTGGCAACTGATGGAAGCGGTGCAGGCCGATCGTGAATTACTCGATAGCGAGTTGACCATTGCGTTGCTGGCGGATGATGCCGTTGACCAGTGGTTTAAGCACGATCGTGACCGTGGTTACAATGACCAGTTTTCTGAATTCCAGCTCAGCGTATTAAACAGCTGGGTTGAAAGCGGTGATTTATATACCCGCTTCAACAAACTGTTTTTCACCAATGGCGATTCACGTGAGCCTGAGCTGGCCGGTATTCACGGTGCTATTAAGGGTACCTTGCTGACGTTGCTGGTGACCTTCTTGCTGTCCTTCCCGATTGGTGTGGCAGCGGCGATTTATCTGGAAGAGTTTGCCCCGCGTAATCGTTTAACCGAGCTGGTGGAAATCAACATTAACAACCTGGCGGCGGTACCTTCGATTACCTTTGGTCTGTTAGGTCTGGCGATCTTTATCAATATGTTTGGAGTGGCGCGTTCTACCCCTCTGGTGGGTGGTTTAGTATTAACTCTGATGACGTTGCCAACCATTATTATTTCTGGTCGTGCGGCGATTAAAGCGGTACCACCAAGTATCCGCGAAGCTGCGTTTGGCCTGGGTGCATCAAAAATGCAGGTGGTTTTCCATCACGTGTTACCACTGGCACTGCCGGGTATGTTAACCGGTGCCATTATTGGTATGGCTCAGGCACTGGGTGAAACCGCACCGCTACTGATGATTGGTATGATTGCTTTTGTTGTTGACGTACCGGGTTTTATTAACGATCCGTCTACCGTATTACCGGTACAGATTTTCCTTTGGTCAGACAGCCCAGAGCGTGCCTTTATGGAACGTACCTCCGGCGCCATTATCGTGCTGTTAGGCTTCCTGATTGTGATGAACACCGCAGCGGTTTGGTTACGCCGCCGTCTGGAGCGTCGCTGGTAAGCGACGCAGCAGTCCGAATGCGAGCAAAGAATTAACGAATATTGGATTTATTATTATGAGCATCATTGAAAACCACCAAACCAATGGAACGCCGTTTTCTGACAATGCCAAACTGCGCGCCCGCGACGTTCAGGTGTTTTATGGCGAGAAACAAGCCATTTATGACGTAAGCCTGGATATCGGTGCGAATGAAGTGATCGCCTTAATTGGCCCTTCCGGTTGTGGTAAGTCGACCTTCCTGCGTTGTTTAAACCGCATGAACGACACCATTGATATCTGTAATATCAACGGTCAAATTCTGCTCGACGGTGAAAATATCTACGACCCGAAAGTCGACGTAGTGCCTCTACGTGCCCGTGTTGGTATGGTATTCCAGAAGCCAAACCCATTCCCGAAATCTATCTATGACAACATTGCTTACGGCCCGCGTATCCACGGCCTGGCGAACTCCCGTGTTGATCTGGATGAGATTGTGGAAAAGAGCCTGCAGCGCGCTGGCTTATGGAATGAAGTAAAAGATCGTCTGCATGCCCCTGGCACCGGGTTGTCCGGTGGTCAGCAGCAGCGTCTGTGTATTGCCCGCACTATTGCGGTAGATCCTGAAGTTATTCTGATGGATGAACCATGTTCTGCACTGGATCCGATTGCAACTGCTAAAATTGAAGAGCTGATTGACGAATTGCGTGAAAACTACACCATCGCTATCGTAACTCACTCAATGCAGCAGGCAGCGCGTGTTTCTCAGCGTACGGCATACTTCCACATGGGCCAGCTGATCGAAGTGAATCCGACTGATCAGGTATTTACCACGCCGCAGCACTCATTAACAGAAGCCTATATCACAGGTCGTTTCGGATAAGGCCTGCACTTAAAAGGACATACCCATGGAAATGAATTTTAACCAACACATTTCAGGTCAGTTTAACGCTGATCTGGAAGCTATCCGTAACCACATGATGGGAATGGGTGGCCTGGTTGAACGTCAGGTTGCTAATGCAATAGATGCAATCTGCTCCGGTGATACCAGTCAGGCAGACGAGATTATCCGCCGGGAAGATGAGGTGGATAAGATGGAAGTGACCATCGACAACGAATGTACTCAGATTCTGGTACGTCGTCAGCCAGCGGCTTCTGATCTGCGTATGGTACTGGCTGTATCCCGCGTGGTACGTGACCTAGAGCGCATTGGTGACGAAGCCTGTAAGATCGCCATCCACGCTCTGGAAGTTGCAGACAAAGGTCGCTCTGAGATCTGCCAACAGGCAATGCGTTATATGGGCGCTGAAGTGACCAAGATGATTTCCGGCGCACTAGATGCCTTTGCCCGTCATGATGTTGATGGCGCGATTGCAGTGGTGCGTGCCGATAAGCTGGTCGACAATCAGTACGCCGCCGCATTGCGTGAACTGATGACCTACATGATGGAAGACCCACGTTCAATCTCTCAGGCAATTAACATTCTGTGGATTTTGCGTGCTATTGAACGTATCGGCGATCACGCCCGGAACATCTCTGAGCAGGTTATCTACCTGGTCAGTGGTGCCGATGTGCGTCACAGCTCTCTGACTGAAATTGAAGAGCAAGCTGCAAAAGACTGATATCCCATCCCCATTATTGAACGGTTGTCAGATGCTCGGTGGAGTGGCTGGCAACCGTTTTTTTTAGTTATTTTGTCTGTTTTCTCATCAAATCACGCCTGAACGGATTCTGACTGCTAGTCTGAAAGCACCATTGCTCCCATCAGTTATTCGCCAAAAGCACGAGTATTACAGTGTGAAATGTCGCTACTGGTAATGCAGGTGAAATATTAATGTCATCTTTCTGAAATATATCGACCCCATGTAACAAAGATGTAACATTAGTGAAATAAATTTGTCACCAATTCGGCAAGCACAGAAACTTAACGTCTGTGCTGCCAGATGCTTCGCTAACTTTGGATGTATAAAGATGAAAAAAACTGCTTTATTCCTGGCTCTGACTGTTCCTGCTCTGGCACAAGCCGAGAAAATCGAAATCGACATGCCGGACTTCTACGGCAAACTGAACCTGACCGTTCAAAACGCTAACGAAGATGGCAACAGCTTCAGCGAAGTGAAATCCAACGCCTCCCGCGTTGGTATCAAAGGCAAAGGTGAGCTGAACCACGGTCTGACCGCTATCTACAAAGTTGAATACGAAACAAATCCGGACGACGGTGACAAAGACGGTAAAACCTTCACTCAGCGCAATACTTACGCTGGTATTAAGAGTGACTTCGGTACCGTTCAGGTAGGTCTGTTCGACACGCCACTGAAGAAGCTGCAAAAGAAAGTGGATCTGTTCAACGATCTGGAAGGTGACATCAAAAACGTGATCACCAAGAGCGATAACCGTGAAGAGAACAGTGTTCAGTACACCTCTCCTAAGTTCGCTGGCCTGCAACTGAAAGTTGACCAGATCGCCTCTGAAGACAAAACCAGCGCTCGTAAAGACGCGACTTCTACCAGCCTGACTTACACCCAGGGTAATTACTATGTTGGTGTGGCGTATGACAGCAAAGTAGAAGCGAATACAACTGACGTATTACGTGCTGTTGCTCAGGCCAACGTTGCTGGTGCTCAGATTGGTGTTCTGTGGGAAGAGCAGGATAAAGACGGCGACAAGTCCGAAGGCTGGTTACTGTCTGCTGCCTACAAGCTCGGTGGTGTTAAGCTGAAAGCACAACACGGTGAGTCTGAAATCAATAACGCAGAAGGTGCTAACACGACTTCTGTTGGTGCAGACTACAAGTTGGGTAAAGGCGCTAAAGCATACGTTTACTACACTGAAAACGACTTCCGCGCTAAGAAAGACACCAACTACGCTGGCGTCGGTATCGAATACAAGTTCTGAGTTGCTGTCGTCTGACAACAGACACAGAACCGACTGCCGAACCTCAAAAGCCCGGAGCTGATATCAGCTCCGGGCTTTTTTGTTGGATGAACGGATCACGACTATCGACAATCAACCCCCGATTACGAATATCGCTCAGGTTAGGTCATTGGGCGCAGCCAGATAGTCTGGCCTTCTGGTATTCGATCGTATTTCAGAAACACGACAACCGTGAATGATCTGCCACACAAACTGGCGCAATATCCTAGTGCGTCTGCTACCACCTCAGAGTAGAGTAACTGTGACTGATCAATACAGCGCCCACAACAACCGAATAATATCCGAACGCGATGACACACTCTTTGTTTCAGCAGTATCCAAAATTGGCAAAAGCTATCCCTGTGATCGAGTTCGCCGACTTACCAACAGCCGTTGAGTTGTTCGCGGGAGCGGGCAGTGAGATTTCGGTGCCGGAAAATCTGTGGATCAAACGCGATGATCTGACGAATAGTCAATATGGCGGCAATAAAGTTCGTAAGCTGGAATTTATTATTGCCGATGCGCAGAAAAAGAATAAGCACAGCATTGTGACTATGGGAGCAACGGGTACCAATCATGGTGTTGCTACCGCGACTTTTTGTCAGGCTAATCAGTTGAACAGCAAGATCTATTTGTTCGCACAACCGGTAACCGAAACGGTACTTAAAAACCTCAAAGCCATGGTTCGCCACGGAGCCAGACTGCATTACCGTGGTTCTATTCTGAAAACGGCACTGGCTTATTACACCTCCCGTTTTTTGTCACCAGGCAGCTACCATTTACCAGCCGGTGGTTCGAATATTATGGGTTGCATTGGCTTTGTGAATGCCGCAATGGAGTTAAAACAACAAATTGATAACGGCGAATTACCGGAGCCAGACACCATTATTTGCCCGGTGGGCTCCAGTGGCACATTGGCCGGTTTAACGCTGGGCTTTCAACTACTGGGTTTAAAAATTGAGGTGGTGGGCATTCGTGTCGCACCATCTCATCTCGGGCCTGTTCCAATCTGTACTGCCGAAACTGCACAAAAGTTGATGCAACAAACCTATCGTTTTTTATGCAAAGCGGATAACCATATTCCGCCATTAACGTTAAATAACGTTAATCTGAGTGATGGTTATTATGGCGGTGGTTATGGGGTCGCCAGTGATGCCGGAGATGTCGCAAAAACGGCCTTTAAAGCTTCAGGCATTGAGCTGGAATCAACCTACACTGCCAAGGCTGCTGCAGCAGCGCTTGAATGGTGCCGGGCGAATCCACAGCAGAATATTCTCTATTGGCATACCTTTAACTCTGTCGAACAGGACAACTCAGCGGTTGATTGCCAACAGCAGCAGCTGCCGCAATCGTTAAAACAACAGATCAGTAGCTGATCTATCCTGCCTGCCCGGGTAAGCGAATCCGTTATATTCCCCTATCTGTGAGTGTGCAAAAATGTGGTTAACTTTCTCTGCTGGCAGGAAACCCGATGAAATTAGCACTCACAGAAGAACAACAGCTAATTCAGGACACTGCAAAACACTTTGCTGAAACTGAACTGGTTCCCAATGCGGCGCCGCTGGACGAACACCAGCCGGGTAGTCGCGACACTTTTTTATCCAATCTGAATAAACTGGCACAGCTGGGCTTTATGGGCCTGAATGTCGATGCGGAACATGGCGGCAGTGAAGTCGGTGTGGTGGCCTTCAGTTGCGCGATTACTGAGCTGGCACGTGGCTGTTCTGCTACGGCGGTGACCGTCTCTGTGACCAATATGGTGGCGGAAGTTATTCAGGCGGTGGGCAGCGATGAACAAAAAGCTTATTACCTGCCAAAAATCTGCGAAGGAATATATCCAGCAGCGGGTTTCTGTTTAACCGAAAACAGCGCCGGTTCTGATCCGGCGAATATGAAAACCCGAGCCACTCGTGACGGCGATGATTGGCTGATTAGCGGCAATAAACTCTACATCACCAGCGCTGAATACGCCGGTTGTTTTGTTGTCTGGGCGGTGACGGATACGGGTGCTAAGCGGGGTAAAGGCATCAGTTGCTTTCTGGTTGAGACCGATAACCCCGGTATCGAAATTGCCAGAGCGGAAGAGAAAATGGGCCAGCGTGGTTCGGCCACCAACGAGGTAATTTTCACCAATTGTCGTGTACCGGCCAGCGCGATGTTAGGCCAGGAGAATCAGGGTTACGCAATTGCTGTGGGTGAGCTAGCAGGCGGCCGTATTGGTGTGGGTTCATTAGCCCTGGGTATCGGGCTGGCGGCCATGGACTATGCCCGTCACTATTTAGGTGAGCGTGAACAGTTTGGTCAGAAGATTGGTAACTTCCAGGGCCTGCAATGGATGCTGGCAGATCGCTACACCGAACTGGAAGCTGCGCGACTGTTATTGATGCAGGCAGCCTATTTAAAAGAAAATAAACAGGATTTTGGCTCAGCGGCATCGATGGCAAAAGTCTTCGCCAGTGAAAAAGCCAATGACGCCTGTTACAGCGCATTACAAATGATGGGAGGGGCCGGTTATATTCGAGAATATCCGTTAGAGCGCCACGCCCGCGACGTGCGTATTACCAGTATTTATGAGGGCACCAGTGAGGTTCAGCGGTTGATTATCGCCCGGGATCTGCTGAAAAACGTGCTGTAAAAACAGACTTAATCAAAAATAAAAAGGTTCAATAATGGAAGCCAATCATAAAGTTGCGATTGTAACCGGCGGCTGTTCGGGTTTAGGTAACGCTACAGTTAACGTATTGCTGAAGGCAAACGTTAAAGTTGCCATATTCGATTTAAACGAACAGCAGGGGGCTGCTTTGGTTGAACAATTCGGCGCCGACAAGGTGATGTTCGCCAACGTTGACGTTAGTTGTGCGGAATCTGTTTCCAGTGCGATGGATGCTGTAATCGAAAAATTCGGTGCGCTGCACATCTGCGTTAACTGCGCTGGCATTGCACCAGCCCAACGTCTGTTAAGCCGTGAAGGTGAAGCGATGCCACTGGATAACTTCAAGAAAGTGGTTGATATAAACCTGGTCGGCAGCTTTAACGTTGCGCGTTTAGCGGCAGAAAAAATGGCGAAAAACGAGCCATCAGGAGAAGCACAGGAACGCGGCATTATTATTAATACGTCATCTGTTGCTGGTTTTGAAGGTCAGGTCGGTCAGTGTGGTTATTCCGCCAGTAAAGGCGGCATTCTGGGTATTAATCTGCCGATGGCACGCGATCTGGCGCCGTGGGGTATTCGGGTAAATGCGATTGCGCCGGGCATTATGGGGACGCCTATGTTGCTGGGTATGCCGGATAATATTCAGCAAGCGTTGGTTAAAGATATCCAGTTCCCGAAGCGTTTAGGCCAGCCGGAAGAGTTTGGTCGTCTGGTGCTGCATATGGTGGAAAACAGCTACCTGAATGGTGAGACCATACGTTTGGACGGTGCGATTCGTCTGCAGCCAAAATAATGATTTCAGGGCCTGTTTATGATCATCGATCTCTGCAGAAAATCAGCATAGTCAGTAACTCTTAACTGTGGATGATGACAGGGAAAGTACAGCACGATACTGGAAGACTCATTTTAAACGAATAAGTGAGCAAGCCTTGAATAAGGAATATCAGGTTAAGCCATGGTCACCATAACGCTGTGCAAAGATTGGACGAATTCGTCCGCGATCAAGGTCTGGTTTTCCGGGCAATGTGGCCACGAATCTGACACTTTCATGCTTCCCAATAGTGCCTGGTTTCTCTACCATCACGGCAGTTCAGAATAAAAACAAACAGGTGACATATGGGCGAGTTTTATATTGCCAACGAATACTGGTTCTCGGTATTTCAGTTAGTGACTGCCATGGTGGGCATGGGGGCAACCTTAACCTTAAAAGATTTCCGCGAGTTACTACTGGAGCCGAAAGCCGTTGCCAGCGGCACCGTGATTCAGATGGTGATGGTTCCTCTGATGGCGTTTGCAGTGATTTCTGCTTTTGGTTTAGCCGGTGGTATCGCGGTTGGTCTGGCATTAATTTCATCGGTACCGGGTGGTTCCACTTCGAATATCTTTACTCACTTTGCTGGGGGTAATATTGCTTTATCGGTGGCGATTACCGCAGTGACCACACTGGCCTGTTTGTTCTCCACTCCGATTGTGCTGGATTTGTTAATCAGTGGTTATATGCCGGGTGATTTTCTGATGCCAAAAGCACAAATCATGAAAGAGATTGCGCTGACCTTATTAATGCCTCTGGGTATCGGTATGTTGGTGTTGCAGTTCTTACCAAAAATTGCCGAGAATTTTTCCAAGTGGTGTATTCGTATTTCACTGGTTGGTTTACTTGGGATTGTTGTGGGTGCGGCCAGCTCCGGGCGCTTGGATCTAAAAGCGTTTGGTTTTGATAACGTGGCTCTGGTGGTTGGTTTTAGTCTGGCCATTACGTTAGCCAGTTGGCTGATTTCTTCAGGGATCTTGCGCCTTTCGAAACGTGATTCCATTGCAGTGGATATGGAAGTAGCCGTGCGTAATATCAACTTAGGCCTGATGCTGAAAGCCATTATTTTCCCAGCGGTATTGGGTCAGAAAGACCCGGTAGGCGATACTGTATTGTTGGCGTTGCTGTTATACGGCGGTGTGATGTTGTTCATGGCTGGTGCTCTGATTACTGTGCATCGGTTTACCGGGCACAAAATTGCATCAACGGCTGTGGTTGATTAGACGCTGCTTAGTAGCCCTGATGCCGTTTTATTGATTAAGTTATTGCCTGAAAGATAATCCTGCATCAGATTTTCAACACTGGCAGATTGGTTCTCTTCTGTATCGGTGTTAACAATCGTATCGAAGTTAAAGTCTTCGACAATTTCACGTTGAGACTGCTGCTTTTCGAGCATTGCGCTCAGCAACTCACCTTGTTCGCTTTCGGTATAGATAATATTACTCGACGCGATATCGAAACGGGTACGACGAAAATCAGAGCCATCTGCGTCAGGTTGTTCCGTATAGCTACCTGTTAATGTGAAACTCTGTTCTTGCTGAACGGATGTCTTGCCACGGTCTTGCTGTTGTTGTGTCTGCAGCGATAAGCTGAGATCAAAACGACGTTCTTTTAATGCATCATTATCTTTTGGGGGTTGATCATTACGGCTGGAGAAACGGAAATCAAAGTCTGGTAAAGGAAGCAACAGGCGGCTTTGACTCAACCCATTGCCGCTTAATGAATTATTCCGTTGTTCGAGTTGTTTTTGTTGTGCAAGGTTCAATTCTGATTGGCTGAACTCGAAGCCGACCGCCAATACATCTTTCATCATACTTTGCTGCATATCATCAGCCTTGGCCTTCTTAGCACTTTGATCCAACAAATCCAGATAACTTTCGATGGCTTGTTGTTTGCCTTGCTGTTGATAATTGAATGGGTTGACTTTATCCAGCGTAAACTCAGCATCATTACCATCAAAACTGAAACGAATCTCACGCTTTTCCTCGCTGTTACTGTACTCCAGTTTTAAATCGGCCTGGCCGCCACCGTCGCCAGTAATTGACAGCTTACTCAGGGTATCGAAGTCTGATAGATTAAGGTCTTTGAGTGACGGCTTGCCTTGATTGAAATAGCCGGAAGCAAATCTCTCCAGTTGCTCTGCAAATTGCTGCAGTTGTTTTTGTTCTTCGTCAGTCAGTTCTCCTTCAATATTAAAGCTGACTTCCGTACGGTTAAAACTGGCAAACTGACCGGGAATACTGGCACTCATCCCATCCGATTCAAACAGTACTGTATCTGGATTTTTACCAATACCGGAAAAGCTCTGTAGTTGAAACGAGATATTGGCACCGGAGCGAGTGGTGAGACTGAGGTCAAAACTCTGCGTACGACGCTCTTCTGATATCGAAAACTCACTGAAATCGACTGGCTGATTCGCGCGGGTTTTGTCGGTGTAATACTGATAGCGACGCATTTCCTGGTCATAGGTGGTCTCGCCACTGTTCAGCAATTCAGCAAAGCGCTCTCCGGCACCGTTAAATCGATTGTTCTCTTTAATACCGAAGCTGAAGCCATCCAGCTGTTGCTGAAAACCTGCACTGGTACGGGTCTGTTGTTCGGTGTTGCTGATGGTTGAAGTGCGGACGGCAACTGGCTGATTGAATATCGCTGGGGAGCTTACAGCGCTTGGCTGACCAAGCTGGACTCTTACACCTTCGGTTGTGACACCTTTTGCCGGGCTGAGTGACTGGCTGGCAGGGTTTACTTGGATATTGCCGGATTGCAGCTGCGTCAGGGCATCCGTACCCTGACGGGAGAGTACATTCGCAGCTGGAAGAAAAGGAGGCACTTTCATTGTAATCATCCATTAAACCCATATTTTCCGGTTATCGGCTGAGTTCAGGATATCTTTATCATTTTGTTAGTAGTGCTGGAGTTGCATTTTATAATGACAACTTCCCCGGCGTAATTTTGGCGATTGCTTTAAACTCTCGTGTCATATGGGCCTGATCACTGAAACCCAGCTCCACTGCAACGTCGGCTAATGGCATCTGGCTATTTGCCTGAATAAAACGGATGGCCTTACGGATGCGAATAATACGCTGGTAGTTCTTTGCCGTTATCCCCAAGCGGAGTTTAAACAAACGCTCAATCTGGCGCTGACTCATTCCGATTTTGTCGCTTAATTCGGTGAGCGCTTCGGCGTCATTCAAGGTGGATAATATCTGTTGAATAGAATCCGGAGCCCGGCTTTCTGTTATCAGAGCTTGCTCAGCCCATCGATACAATTGTTGTACCCGTTGCCGGTTGCGAATAGCTGCCGAATCGTTTCGGCTGCTATTGTCAGATACAGGCCCAGGATCGTGATTAATTTCCTGCTGCAAACGATCGAATAACTCATACAGTTGATACGCGTTGTCATCGTTGCGTGGTAGCAGGGATAATTCATCATAATGGCGACCAAGAATTTTATACCCCATCGCCGGGTGAAAACGGAAACCGGCCAGAATCGAACCTGGTTTCATTACCAGCAGGTCAGTCTGTTTATTAATCGGTAGCATGACCACACCCTGTTGTAAGGCTTCGCCATCCACCACAACATCACCCGCCAGAATCAACGCGATACCGCTACAGGCATCGGCGAGTAGTGTTTTTTCCACAACCTCACTGGCACAAACCGAAGCTGACCAGATTCCCTGAACGACATTGGCCAGTGGCCCTGCAGGGTGGGATAGCTGCAAATCAAAGGCAGAATTCACGGATCGTTATTTCCATGGTTGGCTACGTTAAGTCTTGTCGCTTTTATAACGCAGTAACTGATACTTTGTAAGCGCTTATCCCTGTATTGGTAACCGTTGCTTCTACGATGTGTAAGAACCGACAGCAGGTTTAAAGGTTTTTGCCACCCGGTTCCAGCTGTTGATTGCATTAATCGCCAGTGTTAAATCAACCATTGCCTGCTCCCCCAGTGCTGTGCTGACCTCGTTATAGCGCTGATCATCAATCGTCAGACCCGATGTCAGATGTTCTGCCCAAGCCAGTGCGACCCGCTCTGTTTCCGTATACATCGGCATGTCCCGCCAGGCGCTTAAACCAATAATACGCTCAGCACTTTCACCCTGCTGCTGTGCCTGAGTGGAATGCATATCGATACAAAAAGCGCATTGGTTGATCTGCGATACACGAAGTTTCACCAATTCCCAGGTAGTGCCGGGCACCGTTTCTGAAACACTGAATTGTTGGCGCAGATAGTTTTCCTGTTCCAGCAACAGTTCCATCGCTTTGGCGCTCAGAGCGAAGTAGTTAGCTCGGGTTGTCATAGTGTATATCCTCGTTTCTCTGTTATTCATCAGTATTTGGATACACAGTACGCGAGACTAAAAACCGGGTATTGAATATTTTCGACCTCCCGGTTTTTCTCTCTCTTTTTTTATTGCAGAACCATGATATTAATCGATGGTGATAATAATTTTACCGACTGCCCGGGCACTTTCGCTGTGTTTAATAGCATCGTTGGCCTGCGCTAATGGATATACGGAATCCAGCGTTACCTGAATTTTTCCCGCATCAATCAGTACGCGGATGGCGGTTAAGTCGTCGGCGTTAGGCTGCACCCACATACGGCTGAAATGAACGCCGGAGTTATCAATGGTCGGCTGATCAATTTCGTCCAGCGTTGATACTACAAAACCACCTGGTTTGGTTATCGCCAGTGCTCGTTCAACGACCTGGCCGCCTGTGGTGGTGATAAATACCACATCCGGTTCAGAAACCACGTCATCAAATTCCTGTTGCTGGTAATTAATGACTAGGTCGGCACCCAAACGTTTTACGTAGTCCATATTCTTTTCAGAGGTGGTAGCGATCACCCGAGCACCCATGGCTTTAGCAATCTGAATGGCAAATCCACCAACACCACCAGAGCCTCCGAGAATCAGCACCGTTTGGCCGGGTTTCAGCTGGGCATCATTTTTTAATCCCTGGTAGGCCGTTGTTGCGGCCAGCGGTACGGCGGCACTTTCATTCAGCGATAATGTTTTTGGTTTTGCGACAACCAGATTGGCATCGACCGCCAGGTATTGCGCCTGTGTGCCTTGTTGGTCAATTGGCGCAAATACAAATACCGGATCACCGTTATTAAATTGTTGTACCTGGCTGCCACAACGGACGATCTCTCCGGCAGCGTCCCAGCCTAATACCAATGGCAGCTGGTGGGCTCCTGAATCTGCCATCATGCCGTTACGTACGTGAAAATCCACTGGGTTTACCCCGGCCGCCGCTACCTTAATCAGTACCTGATCCGGTTTTATCTGAGGTATAGCTAAGTGGCCAATAGTCAGCTCGGTGTCGCTGCTGTAACTGTTAATAAATGCGGCCTTCATTTCAGTGTTATCAGTCATCGTGGTTGTCATGAGTTTCCATCCTTAAAGTAGGTCTTGGTTAAGTGATGGGTTTAGTGTTGATGATAATGATAGATATATCTAATTGATGTTTGATATAAAAAGCATTGATAAATATGATGTGTTGAAAGTACTGATACCGTTTTCTGATATGCCGAGAATCGACCTCAACCTGATTGTTATCTTTGATGCCATCATGAAAGAGCAATCCATCACCGCTGCTGCTGAGCAACTGGCGATGACCCAACCTTCCGTTTCCAACGCTTTGTCGCGTATGCGTCATCAGTGGCGTGATCCGCTTTTTGTAAAAGATGGCAGGGGAGTAAAGCCAACCCCCTACGCTGAGCAATTATGGCAACAGATCAATAATCCGATTGCAGAGATTCAGCAGGCAATGACGCCAGTGGAATTTGTACCACAACAGGCGCGCCGTCAGTTTCGAATTGCTTTAACTGATGGCATGTCAGGCATCTTATGGTTGCCGCTGCGACAATATATTGAGCAGCATGCGCCCGGAATCGATATTTATGCTGTGCCTTATAAGGCCGACGGAGAGGAGTTGCTACTAGCTGCCAATGTTGATCTGGTGATGGATTATTATCCGGGGCGTAATAAACAGATTCACAGCGAATTAGTTTTTGATAATCACTTTGCTTGTATTATGCGGCCGGACCATGAAATGGCGAGCCAGAATCTGACATTAAACCGTTTTATTCAGCAGGACCATTTATTGGTGTCTCTATCTGGTGACCCCCAGGGCATGATGGATAGTCTGTTGGCTAAGCAAAATAAACAACGCCGCATTGCTATGACGGTCAACAGTTTTTCCGGGGCACTGGAAATTTTACGGGAGAGTAATCTGATTGCTGTGATGCCGTATTCGATTGCCTGTCAATCCATTGAGCGCGGCGAGTTGGTTGCGAAAAGACTACCGTTGTCCATGGTGCCCGCACCTATTTCTATTGCTTGGCATACTCGTCATCAGAGAGATCCAGGATTAGCATGGCTACGGGAAGTATTACGCGAACTGTTGAGCAATTTGGATAAAGGTTATCAGCAAGCGTTGCAGCATTTATAGCCGATTTTACGAGTTTTTACCGGTATTAAATGCCCTCCCGTTAACACGAGAGGGCAACGAATTAATCGGCTAAGCAATCCATCAAACGAGCTTCATCCAGCATTTTGTAACGATCATATTCTTTCAGGAAAGGAATATGGGGTAAGTCATTCACCAGAATTCCAACACCTTGCTGATGAAACGGATTAGCTTCCACATCATAAGACAGTGGATTACCTAACTTAATCGCAACGGCTTGTAACTTCATCAAATCCTGGCCAAGGCGATAGGTTTCTTCTGCGCTTTCACAGCGATAATACAAGCTGTGTAACGCACCAAAGCCTAATGATTCCACTAGGTGTTTGGTCATTGGCAAATACACATTGTGGTAACGCTCAAACTCATCGATATCCAGCAGTGCGGTATTGACGGCTTCTGTAATGGCAAATGCATCGCTGCTGTTTGTTGCATTTAATTCCGACAGAGTCTGTTGAGCCAGTGCTTGCAGTTCGTCTGAAAATACGTCTGCCGGAGCCATTGGGTAATCAAATCCCAGGTTATCCTCCATCGGCACGAAATCGTTAGCGATGATCATAACGCCTTTCTTAATGTGTGGAACTGCGCGGGCGTCAAAGGTCGCGGCCACCGGTAGCAGTAGCGTTTCAGTCGTAATGAGCTTACTGAACAAAGCATCAGTAGCACCATCAGTTTGTTCAGCGTATTGGTGTTTGCGCTCTTTATACAGTTCAATGGCATCTTTTAAGTGCTGTTCGAAGCCATCAATACAGCCAGTGAGTAATAAAGTGGCACATAACAGTAATGATTTGCAGTATTGTAACATCGTATTCATAAGTCCCTGGTTAGTGTCTGTAGAAGACGTTATTTTATAGAAGTGATGAACGCGTGATTATAAATGTATTAAAGTGAGGAAGCAGCGGCCATAACTGAACAATTCGAGACAAGTTGCTCTCTTTTTCTCGAGGGCGCATCAGCTGATGGTGATTTTTTAATCCCAGGGGAAGAGACAACAGGGCAGTTATTTAGAGACCTGGTTGCAGCAGGGACAGGTTCTAAAGTGAGATGGAGTTTTGATGCCAGGTCTAAAGAACTTGGAGAAGGAAAAATTATAGAATTTATAAAAGATAGCTTGGTTGAAAAATCAGGAGATTATAAGGTTGGTTCGTTTCATAGATATAAATTGATTATAAATTATAATTTTACATAACTCAGATACCAGACAGAGTTCGATATTTTTGTTATTGGCAAAAAAAATAATGTGATTATCATTCGACTTTCAAGGATTATTTAATAATAAATAGGAAGTAATAAAAATGTCAAATAATATATTATCAAAATTAGTTGTAGGCTCATTATTTTTAGCAGTCAACTCGTACTCTCTGCCGATAGGAGTTGTAAATGGTGACAATGTAAGTATAAAAACAAAAGGTCTTATAAATACTACAACCTACGTTGACGGGAAGGCACATATAGATCTATCAGCAAGATATATATACGACAAAGGAACAAAAACTGTATACACGAAAAAGTCTAAAGCCATTGATTGGAATTTTACTCCGACTACCAATGGTTTTTATCAGATAAGAAGTAAAAGCCGACCTGGTGGCTGTATATATGATCCGAAGCGTACTACTATCGCAAGATTTGATAAGACTTGTAATTACAATTGGCCTCGAAATGAATGGCGGTTAGAGAAAATGTACAATGCTTACAGAATCAGAAATAAGACCACAGGTTATTGTATGGAAGCAGATTCTGGTGGAACACTTCTGAGAGTAAAATCATGTTCTAATAATAACGATCTGCAATTATTTTATATTGATTAGAAAGATTTGGGAAACCTAGATATTAATAATATATGAATAGTAAATGCTTCTTTTTTTTAATATCTGGGTTTTTTGCTGGATATATTTTTTGTGATTTTTCTAATGATAAAGAATTAGTCCATTCTTCGGGGGTGAAAATTACTGACGGTACTTTAAAAGATGATTCTAAGTCTACAGTATTTGACAAAGTAATGGCTCAAGAAGATATGATTGGTGTTGAAGACCCATGCTCAAACTTGTCAATTTCAAATGAACATAAAGAGGATTTTTGTAAATTAATTTATCCTGAGGATTCGGATTATTCCTGGGAAGCGGTTGATGATATTGTTAGTTACGAAAATCATGTTTTAGAGCTACTGACAAGTCTTGCAAGGGAAGTAGATTTTCAGAAAAAACAAGAATTTTTGGAGATATTTGACCTAATTAGTCCAGAAATACAAAGTGAATCCATAAGATATCTTTTTGAATTCGATTCAATTGATAACAAAATATTAGGAATTGATATTTTAACGAGGGTAGGCAGGGCTGGCGAAGAATTAATTGATCTTCCGTTTAGTATTTTAAATTCGAGTAATGTAGATGATCGATTAATCGTAAAATCAATAAAATCACTTGATCTTTCGATAGCTGAAAATAGAAATTATATTGAACTAATGGAGGATTACTCTAATAGTGATAATGTCGAAATTAGATCTGAGAGTCTAATTGCAATTGGAGCTAAAGCTACAAATAGAGATCACTTGCAATCAATTTTATCGCTAACTGACGACGATGCTTCTATAGCCATCTTAGCACTTGCTAATAGTACCGTTTTGAGCGAGGACATAAAGCATAAACTCTTGAAATACTCATTTGATGAAACCTTACCATTTGGGGAGAGATATATTGCAATAAAATCTCTAGATAGATTTCTTTTGACAGAAAACGAAAAAGAACGAATTGATGAAATATTGCAGAGAATTACTACCTATCACTAGTATTTTTATATCCAATATAATTTTAATTGGATGAGCTTCGATCCAGTTCTATTATGAAAATTTAGAGGTTGATTTTTGAAAGTTAGAAAGCTTTTGTTAATGAAAATAATATAAGAACTTACATATAAAATCCGATTTCGATTAGAATAAAGGCCTTTTCTTCGCTTTACTCTAATAGGTTTAAGTACTTTCGATGGGAATGATCTAGCGAATGTCTTCGATACAACGACTCAACCCTGCTGGACATAACAATTGAGTGTTACGCAGGCTGTGTCGCTGCCTGCAAAAGTATAGAAGTGATCTTCAATGTCCTTCATTTCTCAAGGTTGTTCTACGTTTCCTGAGACACAGAATACGACCAATCAAATTAACCGGCGTGATTAACACGGTTGTATCAGTACTATCCGGGTTTACTGAGCCTTACGTGGCAGCTCATCCGACTGATACATGGAGATCTGATGGTTGTCCGGGTCGGCAATCTCAGCAGACCATCCACCCGGTGCGTGGCTCACCGGAGTAACAATGGTGACGCCTTTTTCCGCCAGCGCGTTTACCGTGTCATCTATGCCGCCATCTGGAAGGTCAAAAACGATGATAGGGGAGTTACCAGGTCGTGATTCCTGCTGGAAAAACAGCAGCTCAATGTCATTCCCGGTTTTCGCTAAGAGCCAGTCGTTACCGCTGCCGTCATCTTCCATTCTCTGCACATCCATTCCAAGTGCATCGCGGTAGAAAGCCTCGGTCTTATCCACATCGTTGACGTAGTAGCAGATAGCACCGATTTTACTGTTATTAAACATTCCTTAGTTCCTCTTTGTTGGTTGGTACTCCCTTACGTTGCCGCGAGAGGTTGTTTTGTGAGCTTACAACAAAAAGATGTCCGTCTGGGTCGTGGCTGGCCAATATTGCGCTGGCTGTTCTCATATCGCTGAAACGGGCCATTTGGAGCAATGCTTGCCTTATTTGCCCGAAAGCCAGCTCGCCTTTTAAGTTCGAAAGCCCGGCGACGTGTTTGCCATCGAACTGGCGCCAGCGGCGCTTAATCTGGGCAATGCGTTGTCGTAAGGCCGTGTCTGATATGCGTAATAGCCAGGCAATTTCTGCCTTGGTATGCCCGGCTAAGGCCAGCAGGGCGGCGCTACGAAGGCTGGGTGGCAGAGTCTGAATAAACTCAGAGCTTGGTTCTTCCCGGTCGGCTTGTGGCTGCTCTGCCGATTCCTCGGTGAGAGTGAGTGTGGAAGACGCTTCGCGCTGTTGTCGCCTTACGGCTGTGCGTGCATCGAATGCTGCACGCTTTCTTAAAGCACCGAAAAGCCAGCGGCGATTGTTATTGCAGGACAGGTCGGTACGACCGGCCTCAACCGCTGCGAGCAAAATGGCCTGCAGCAGGTCTTCTGCCTCATCAATATGGCGGGCGACTTTGCGGGCATAGAAGAGCAGCTCGGTATATGACGGGTTTTGATTCTGTCTCATAAAAGGCTTTCTGCATCTGCAACTTGGTGATGAGCGATGGATTGCTATGATTCTTGCGAATACTCACTGTGCCACTTAACGCCTCAAACACCGGCGCAGCTTTGGTGCGTCCAGTGGAGGCCGTTTTTTGGCCGGAACGATGCTTGAGTAACTTGTTATAACTTAGCTCTCTATGGGTGTGCATAATTCCAGTAAAATCCCAGAAGGGCAGCGCACATAGGACACTGTTTGCCCCCAAGGCTTTGTTTCAGGCGACTTCAATTCAATGGCGCCACAATCCAATGCTTTTTTATGCGCAGCATCAACTTCATTCGTGACAAGGGCTATTTCAGTACCTAATGGTTTATCAGAATCACTAGAACTTATATAGCCTCCTGAAAAATTCGACTTCCCCAGCTCGTGTGAGGCAAAGGCTAAAACGGTTTTGCCTGTTTCTAATTCTCCATAATCTTTTTCTTCAGTGATAAAACGACGCTTCATTTCAAACGCTTTTTCAAAGAATAATAGAGCCGCATCAACATCGAGTACGTAATTTATAGTGTATCCAAATTTTACCATTTGACTATTTCCTTTTGTTGTTCACTGCTTGATTTATAAAATATTCGCTATGTTTTTGAACAATGTCGTTGCCTGTATATATTTTTAAGTGCCGCCGTTTCTTACCACTACCCTCCAAAATAGAATCACTATCGGTAAAGTCGCAGCCGTTACTAAACTCGATGGAAATATGCTCCTTATATATGTAAATACCTCCGATTAATGAACTCGATAAATTGAAAACCAACCCACCATACTTTATGTCTTCGACTAATTGTTCATTAGCACCTAAGAATATATCTCTGATTGACATGACCATGTCAAATTGATTTGGCGATATGGTATGTATATCAGAAAGGAAGTCATTTACTTTATTGTTCGTTGAAATATTCATTTTACTCAAAATCCGATTACAGGAGAGTTATAACGCCCGATTAACGGCTAAAATTAGCGACGAAGGAGCGCAAGCCCAGCTCCTCTTCGTCCTTCACATAATTGCTTTGTCATGTGAAATCTCGATTGAAACGCCGGCTTTTTGTACGCATATTTTTCATAGGTGATGATGTATTAAACTGAATCATGCGCCCAAGAGTCCATTGTTCATACCACTCCACACCATACAACTCATGATCACTTAAACTTGAAATTAGAAAAAGTATCTCACTCTAACTCATTCTTATTTCTTGGTACAGTAGACAATTATGGCCTCCATTCACATAACGCTTGCCGTAAACGGCACAAATAGCAGGCTAAAATTAGCGACGAAGGAGCACAAGCCTGCTGTTTTGCGTCCTCTGTGCTTAAAGCGTTTGTTAGGTATACGGTGCCACTTTATATTCTTTGTTATTAATTTTGTGGTATTGGTTAATTTCATTTACTGCTTTATCTACAGAATCAAAAGCTGCGTTCTCAGCGAAGTATAAGATGTAATTTCCCGTATCATCCTCGTTCGAAGAAAATGCGTATTCCAAATCGAAGTACTCGCATAATACATACTCAATATAATCTTTATGCTCATAATCAATCAATTCAATGTAGGCTCCCCATTCTGGGTGCTGTTTAACATTGATTGGTGACAATAAGTATCGAAATTCTTCGAGCATGATTGTATACCTAACGCCGCCAGCAGCGGCCGAGTGAAACGAGGTCCAGCGACCGCAGGGAGTGATCTTTCCCCGATAAAACGGACACATTCATCTTCATGCTGCTATTCGCTCATATTCTATCGGTGAACAATAACCGATTCCCGAATGCAGCCGTTTCCGGTTGTAGTAATCATTAATATATCTTGCCAAAGCATACTTCAATTCTTCGGTTGAATGAAATGTTGTTTGGCGAATCAGCTCAGCCTTCATCGAATGAAAGAATGATTCCATATGTGCATTATCAGTACACTTACCCGGCCTACTTCTGGCCGGCGTTTTCTTACCGCGTTCTGTAATGTTCTTCGCGTAACTTGTGTGGTTCTCTTATCATCCAGACTCCAACCGATGATCCGTCGCGAATAAAGATCCATGATGACCGACAGATAGTGCCACTGTTTTTTTACCTTCAGATAGGTCACATCAGCCACCCAGACCTTATTCTTGCTGTTGGGAACAGCGCCATCTGATCGAAGGTTCTCTCCGGCAGCCAGGAAGCGCCTTAGACCTGGAGCCCGGTGTGTTACCTTGGTTACCCGAGCAATCAGCCCGATCTTCTGCATAAGCCGGGCGACACGCTTCCTACTGACCTGAAAACCCTGCTTTTGCAGGGCCTTCCAGATTCGAGGACTTCCGTAGCGACCTTCGTTTTCATCTGAAATACGCTTGATATGAGATATCAAATCGATATCAGATTGATCTCGTTCTGAAGGCTCACGATTCAGCCAGCCGTAAAAGCCACTTCGCGAAACACCCAGCCACTCACACGTGCGCTTGATACCTAGCTCTCGCCC